>NZ_JBSFGJ010000046.1:0-37908 GCF_053596515.1 Nonomuraea sp. NPDC001684 | reverse complement strand
CTTCCACGGCGACCCCGGCTCGCTCTGGCGGCACGTGCTGCGGCGCCAGCCGGGCGAGCTGGCCTTCGTGGCGACCTGCCCCGACGACCCCACGATGAACTAGGCCGCCGGGCGGGTGTCCCAGCCTGGCCGCAGCGATGCCTCGGCCAGCGCGATCGCCTCGGAGATGCGCGAGACGATCTCCGGCATGGTGGTCTCCCTGCGGGGGCACTCGAAGCCGATGCGCATGGTGGACATCGCGAACGCCACGATCAGGTACGTCAGCTGATCGTCCTCGGGGGCGACCCCTCTGCGGGCGGCGACGGCCTCGGCCAGCCGGGTCTCCGTCATGGCGCCCCGGGCCACCGACTGTCCCACCAGATGTGGATATTTATCGAATAGTTGCCGCAGCTTCAGGAACCTCTCGGTGTCCTCCGGCGTTGACCCCTGCATGTCGTCCACCATGGCCCGCAGGCCGTGCATGAGCGACGTGAACGGGGGCTCGTCCGCGGGACGAGCGGCGAACTCCTCCAGCAGGATCTCCTCGCCGTGGTCGTGGAACCACAGAACGAGATGGTCCTTGCTGGTGAAGTAGCGGAAGAAGGTGCGGGGAGAGACTTCGACGACCCCCGCTATCTGCTCGATCGTGGTGGACTCGTATCCTTGTTCGAGGAACAGGTCGAGCGCCGCGTCGAGGAGCGCGAGGCGCGTCTTCTCCTTCTTGCGTTCCCGTAGACCCACAGCGGACACCCCTTCGCCACCTTTCTGTCACAGTGTGCCAGAAGTCATGCGGCGTCTTTTTAAAATCGTTTGTCATAAGTCATCGCCTGACATACCCTACCTGAGGCTTACGAGACCTATGCCGCAGTTGAGCGGTATGTGACTGAGGGGGACCTTATGGCTAACGCGAAGGCGGTCGTCGAACCGTCGTCGCCCGGCCTCGGTAAGACGGGGACAGGTGGCGGAAACCCGTGGCTGGTGCTGTTGGCGGTCAGCCTCGGCGTCATCATGGTGATGCTGGACGGCACGGTGGTGGGCATCGCCAACCCCGTCATCCAGATGGAGTTGAAGGCGTCGCTGTCCGACCTGCAGTGGGTGACCAGCGGTTACCTGCTCGCGCTGGCCGTGTTCCTGATCACGGCGGGCAAGCTCGGCGACCTGTTCGGGCACAAGCGCGTCTTCCTGATCGGCGTGGCCGGCTTCGCTCTGTCCTCGATCGGCATCGGTCTCAGCCAGGAACTGGCCGACATCGTTCCCGGCGTGTCGCCGGTCGGCGCGCTGATCGGCCTGCGGGTACTGCAGGGCCTCTTCGGCGCCCTGCTCCAGCCGGCCGCCCTGGCCCTGCTGCGTGGCGCCTTCCCCGGTGAGAAGCTGAACCAGGCCATGGGGGCCTGGGGTGCGATCATCGGTCTGTCCAGCGCCGCCGGCCCGATCGTGGGCGGCGTGCTGGTGGAGAAGGTGAGCTGGGAGTCGGTCTTCTTCATCAACGCCCCGGTGGGCATCGTCGCGCTGATCATGGGCATTTTCCTGATCAAGGAGAACCGCGTCCAGACGTTCGCCAGGATCGACTGGCTCGGCGTGCTGCTGCTGTCGGGCGCGATGTTCTCGCTGGTCTGGACGATCATCAAGGCCCCCGAGTGGGGCTGGGGCGACTCGACGACGCTGACCTTCATCGGCGCGTTCGTGGTGCTCATCGCCGCGTTCATCTTCTGGCAGAGCAGGGCCAAGCAGCCGCTGGTGCCGCTGTCGCTGTTCAAGAACGCCTCGATCTCGATCGGCACCCTGCTGATGATGATGGTCGCGTTCGCCATGTTCGGCGCGATGTTCTTCCTGGGCTTCTTCTTCCAGGGCGTGCACGGCCTGACCCCGCTGGAGGCGGGTCTGCGGATGTTGCCGATGAGCGCGGGCATGATCGTCGCCTCGCCGCTGGCCGGCATGGCGATCGGCAAGCTCGGGCCGAAGATCACGATGGCCGCCGGTCTGCTGATCACCGCGTGCTCGATGTTCCTCATGTCGCGTCTCAGCATCGACGCCTCGTTCATCGAGAGCGGCCTGCCGTTCGTGCTGCTGGCCTTCGGCCTCTCGCCGGTCTTCGTCGGCGCGACCGAGATCATCGTGGGCAACGCGCCGGTCGAGCTGAGCGGTGTCGCGGGCGGCGTGCAGCAGTCGGCCATGCAGGTCGGCGGCGCGCTCGGCACCGCGATCCTGGGCGCCGTGATGGCCGGCGAGATCGCCGACACCCTGCCCGGCTACCTCGGCCCGGCGGCGCAGGCGATCCCGCCCGCGCAGCTCCCGCTGCTGGAGAAGGCCGCCGCGTTCGGCGCGGCGCCTCCCGGGCTGCCGCAGGTGGTCACCGACGCCGTGCACCACTCGTTCATGGACGGCATGCACCTCGCCTTCCTGGTCAGCACCGGTGTTGCGGTGCTGACGGCCCTGCTGACGCTGTTCGTCAAGGCCGGGCGGAAGAGCGAGGGCGCGCCGGTCCACATGGGCTGACCGCGTCCCGCCGGAACGGCCCCCGCCTGCGTGGCGGGGGCCGTTCCGCTGTCCGGGGCCGGTTGTGCGGGGGTGGCGGTTGTCCGGGGCCGGTTATGCGGGGGTGACGGTCAGGACGACGCGGCCCGAGGTCTTGGTGGTGACCGTCAGGATGCGCCTGGCGGCGTTCCAGGCGGCGGTGCCGCCGTCCACCCGGGCGCCGTTCGGGAAGCCGCGCTCGGGCAGGTAGATCTCGGTGGGGCCGGTCTCGTTGGCGTCGAAGACCACCTGGAGGCGGTTCTCGCCGTAGGACACGCTGATCGGGACGCCGCCGATCGCCCTCGGGTAGGCCCTGACGTACGCGCCCGGCAACGCGGTGGCCTTCCCCTTCACGTCGTACGGCCCCCAGGCGTCGGCGTCCCGCGACCAGTAGGCCATGCCGGTGCCCACCTCGTCGCTCAGCCCCTGGACCTTCCGCACCAGGTCGGACGCGCCGGGCCGGGTCATGTCCAGCCCGAACTCGCCCAGCAGGACCGGCGCCCCCATGCGCTCGGCCGTCCGCGCGATGTTCTCGCGCCACCAGCCCAGCGTGCGGTCGGTCCACTCCTTGGAGCCGGCGGCGTAGTCGTCCCCGAGGTCCAGCGGCAGCGGGTAGACGTGCGGGGCGAAGGCGATGCGCGGCGGCCCGCCGCGCGGGTCGTCGAAGCGCGGCAGCGACGACGGCAGCCCCCAGTTGACGCCCACGGCCTGCGGCTCCAGGAAGATCCAGCTGTCCTGGTCGACCGCCCTGATCCGGTCGATGCTCTTGCGGTAGAGGGCGGCCAGGGGGCCGGTCTCGAACGCCGCGCCCTGGACCGAGCCGCCCCACGGCTCGTTCATCAGGTCGTACCCGAGAACGCCCGGCACGTCCTTGAAGCGGGCCGCGACCGCCGCCCACGCCTTGGCGTAGTGGTCCATCAGCTCGGGGTGCTCGCCGGTGGTGTTCCAGAAGTGGTCGAAGGCCCGGATGACGCCGGGTTCCAGGTAGTACATCTCCCAGGTGAAGTGGTCGGTGGCCACCGGCAGGCCGTCGGTGTGGGTGGCCCAGCCGGGCGCGCCGTTGCCGGCGACGCCGGTGGGGGTGATGCCGTTGCCCCACAGGTCCTGGTGCATGTCGAGCATGACCTGGTAGCCGCGGTCGGAGTACCACCGCACCCGCTCAGCCACCTTGTCCAGATATTTCGTGTCATAGGTGCCGGGGGAGGGCTCCACGGCCCGCCACTGGATGAGGAACCGCACGAAGTTGGTGCCCATGTCCCGGTACTCGCGGTCGATGTCGTCCGGGGTCAGCTCGGGCAGGGCGTCGGGGGCGCCCTTGGCGCTGCCCGCCGTGTTGAAGCCGTGCAGGATCAGCGCCCGTCCCCGGTCGTCGGTGACATAGCGGGGCGTGGACGGGGGAGCGTCCCTGGTCGCGGCGGCGACGGCGCCTCCGGCCAGCAGGACGAGCACGGCTGTCGTCGCGAGCAACCTGGCACGCTTCATCTGATCTCCGCGGATGCCGGGAAATGGGGTCTTCCATCAGAATCATGGACGCGGCTAGCCTGCCGAACATGAGCCTTGTTCGCAATAGCCTGCCGGCGATCGTCGCCTTCTTGATCGTCCTGGGGTTCGGTCTGTTCGGCGCGGCCCTGGTCACGAGGGTCGGCTACCTGGCCGTGCCGTCCGCGGTCGGGGCCCCGTACGCGCTGCCGGGCCTGCGCGTCGTCCCCCTCGGCGAGACGACGTGGCTGCTCACGCTCGCCGACACGGTCCTGGCGCTCGCCCTGGTCGGCGCGCTGGCGGCCACGCGCGGCGGCTTCTGGCGCACCTGGGGCAGGTTCCTGGCCGCCGCGGTCGTGGTGAACCTGCTGCGCGCGGCCCTGCTCGCCACGGTCGCGCAGGCCGGGATCGGCGCCTATCTGGGCTATCTCGGCGGCGGCCTGGCCGTGGGGCTGATCTGGGGAATCGTGCTCGGCTGGCTCCCCGGGCTCGCCGCGCTGCCACGCCGGCGCGGTACGCGGGACCGCTCGCCGGCGGGCATAAACTCGATGGGGTGAGCACGAAGATCCTCCCAGAGCAGGAGACCACGCCGCGCACCTCTCACGGTGACGGCGACCACGAGCGCTTCGCCCACTACGCGGACAAGCACAAGATCACCGAGAGCATGGTGACGGGCACACCCATCCGCGCCCTGTGCGGCAAGGTCTGGGTGCCCAGCCGGGACCCGAAGAAATACCCGGTCTGCCCCGAGTGCAAGGAGATCTACGAAGGTCTTCCGTCGGGCGGCGGGGGTGACGACAAGAAGCAGTGAGTGTTGCTGAAGCCCAATCCCCTCGGGTAAGGCTACGGTCGGTAATCTGACCAGCCCATACCGTCACGGGGGGATTGCATGGCCCGGCGCGCGACCGCCGTCTCGTTGGCATGCCTGCTGGCGGCCGGGCTCGCCCCGCCGCTCCCGCTCGACGCCACCCCGACGTCGCCCTGCCAATCGTCGGCCGCGCGCCTGAGCACGCGTCCGACGGCGCGTCCGACCGCGCGTCCGACGGCGCGCCCGACTGCGCGCCCGACTGCGGGCGTGCCCAAGGCGACCGGCCCGCGCTCGCCGCTCCCCGAGGACGTCGCCAAGGTCATGGCCGAGCTGAAGGTGCGGCTGCGCGGGGTGGCCGTGCCTGCGCACATCACCGTGCCGACCCGGGTGGTCGTCCTCACCGACGGCCGCCGCAAGGTCTCCGAGCAGGCGGTCAAGGCCCAGATCGACGTGCTCAACGCCGCCTACGCCGGCCGCAACGGAGGCGTCGACACCGGCGTGCGCTTCAAGCTGGAGTCGGTCTCCGTCAAGGAGAACGCCGGCTGGTTCACCGACCCCGTCGGCGGCGAGAAGGACATGAAGACCCGCCTGCACCAGGGCGGCGCCCAGACGCTCAACCTCTACATCGCCCAGCTCAGCGAGCTCATGCTGGGCTTCGCCAGCTACCCCTACTGGTACGCCGGCGCCCCCGCCCTCGACGGCGTCGTGATCGACTGGCGCAGCCTGCCCGGCGGCCCGATGACCAACTACGACAAGGGCTACACCGGCGTCCACGAGATCGGCCACTGGCTCGGCCTGTTCCACACCTTCGAGAACGGCTGCGACGAGCCGGGCGACGGCATCGCCGACACCGCCCCCGAGGCCCGCGCGACCGAGGGCTGTCCCGAGGGCAAGGACACCTGCGCCCACGCCGGCTCCGACCCGATGCGCAACTACATGGACTACACCCACGACCGGTGCATGTCGGAGTTCACCCAGGGCCAGGCCGACCGCATGCACGAGATGTGGACGGCCTACCGACGCAGCGCAGATGCGTAGTTTGGGGGCAATTACGATGTGTAGGTGACAGCACCGAAGGCAATCGACGCTCCCGACACCTCACCCCCGATCCTCGGGCCCCAGTACCGCACCGCCACCTTGGGGATCCTTCTGGTGGTCACGCTGATCGCCTTCGAGGGCATGTCGGTCGGCGTCGTCATGCCGGCGGTCTCGGCCGACCTCGACGCGCTCAACCTCTACGGCATCAGCTTCTCGGCCTTCCTCATCGCCAGCCTGTTCGCCAACGTGGTCGCGGGGCTCTGGTCGGACCGGCGCGGCTACCCGCTGCCGTTCCTCGTCGGGGTGGTGCTGTTCGTCGCCGGGATGGCGCTGGCCGGCGCGGCGGACGCCAAGGAGCTGTTCCTGGTGGCGCGGGCCGTCCAGGGGCTGGGCGCCGGTTCCTCGATCGTGGCGCTGTACGTGATGATCGCCCGGGTCTACCCGGCGGTCGTGCGGCCCAAGGTCTTCGCGGCGCTGTCGGCCGCCTGGGTCGTGCCCTCGATGGTCGGGCCCGCCGTGGCGGGGGCCGTCGCGAAGGAGTGGGGCTGGCGTTTCGTCTTCTACGGGATCATCCCGCTGGTGGTGCCCGCGCTGGTGATGCTCGTCCCGGCGCTGCGGATGGCCACGCCGGGGGAGGCCGACGAGAGCCCGCGCGGGCCGCGTTCGCAGCCGCTGGCGATGACGCTGGCCGCCACGTCCGCCGCCGGCGGCGCGGGCGTGCTGCTGTGGGGCGTGGACGAGCTGCACAAGCAGCCGATGATCGGCACGGCCGCCACGCTCGGCGGGCTGGGCTTCCTCGTCTACGGCCTGCAGCGGCTGCTGCCGCCGGGCGCGCTGCGGTTCGGGCGCGGGCTGCCCACCACCGTGCTGCTGCGCGGGTTCTTCTCGGCCGCCTTCTTCGGGGTGAACTCCTTCATCCCGCTGGTGCTCACGTCGGTCAAGCTCTTCGACGCCAGGGCCGCCGGGATCGCGCTGACCACGGGCGCGCTCGGCTGGTCGGCGGGCTCGTTCCTGCAGAGCAGGCGGACCGCCGAGCCGCACCGGCGGATCAGGCTCGGGGCGGTGTGCGTCACGGCCGGGATCGTGATCGCGCTGTTCGCGGCGCTGCCCGCGGTGAGCGGCTGGATCGCGGTGCCGGCCTGGATCGCTGCCGGGTTCGGCATGGGCCTCGGCATGACCACGGTCAGCGTGACCGCGCTCAGGCAGTCGCCGGTCAGCGAGCAGGGCGCCAACTCCGCGGCGCTGTCGGTCACCGACATGCTGGGCTCGGCCCTGACCGTGGGCCTGGGCGGCGCGGTGATCAACTTCATCGGGCACGGCTCCGGGCAGATCGCCACCGGATTCGTGGTGATCTCGGTCCTCATGGCGCTCATCGGGCTGGCCGCCACGTTCCTGGCCGCCCGCACCCGCTGATCGTGTGATTCTGCCCCTCCCGCCACAGCGATCACGGATCGCCAGATCTTCGTCCCGAGGAGTGATAGGACAACGGGACGAGGAGGTGTCATGGAGGATGATCACCGGGTCTGGCCCCCCGCTTCCGGGCCTCGGCACCGCCGCACTCCTCCCCAGGACGCGGACTTCCCGGACGACCCCGACACCGACGACACCGACGACGACGACGGCGAGGAGACCCCATGGCCGCCGCGCCGGGGGCGCGACCCGTACGAGCGGACGGCGTGGAACCCGCGGATCCGCAGGACCGTCCCGTTCGACCCGCCGGCCGACCCGCTGCCGCCCTCGGCCCGCCGCCACGCCACCCCCTCCGAGCCGCTGCCGCCCTCGGCCCGCCTCTACGGCACCCCCGCCGACCCCGGCCCGCTGGAGCAGGCGCCGCGGCGCGGACGGCGTCTGGCCGGCGTCCTGGTCGCGCTGGTGGCGGCTGGGGGGCTGGTCGCGGGGGTGAGCGCGGTGGCGTCCCGGCTCGCCGCGCCGCCGCCGCGGCCCGACCGGCTGAGCGACGCCGTGGCCGGCGTGACGCTGCGGCTGCCGCCCGGCTGGAGCGCCGGGACGGTCCCGCCCGTCACCGGCTTCACCTCGGTCGCCAGGGACGGCAACGGCGCGCTGGTCATGGCCAGGCGGGTCACCGAGCCCGTGCCGAACGCCAAGAAGGCCGCGGGGGAGGCCGCCGAGCTGTACTCCAGGCTGCTGCTCAAGGGCGACAAGGTCACGGTCGTCGACGACCGGGACATCCCGCAGGGACACACCCGGGCCCTGCGGGCCGAGTACCAGGACGTCGTCAACCGGCCCGCGTTCCTGCGCGTGATGCTTCTCACTCGCGCGGGCCGCGCCGTGCTGCTCGTCGGCCTGCTCCAGCCCGAGGCGGCCACCGGCAGACAGGCGCTCGACGCGGTGATGACGAGCTTCAGATAAGCCACATAGCACGTAGGGAAGACCTTGGCCAGAATCCTCGGTGCACGGCACGTCTTGTCGGTGAGCCCGATTACTCTTGGGTCACTGTGAGAGAGCGAAGCACACGAACCCCAGAGGTGATGCGGTGAGCACCTTCGCCGCGTCCCACCTTTCGCCTTCCTATCCAGACCGCGCCGCGTGGGGCACCGCGCCCAAACTGCGCGCCTGGCAGCAGCAGGCGTTCGACCTGTACTTCAGGCGCGAGCCGCGTGACTTCCTCACCGTGGCCACCCCCGGCGCGGGCAAGACGACCTACGCCCTGCGCATCGCCAGCGAGCTGCTGGCCAACGGGGTGATCAGGGCCGTCACCATCGTCACGCCCACCGAGCACCTCAAACGCCAGTGGGCCGACGCCGCCGCCCGGGTCGGCATCGGCATCGACCCGGAGTTCAAGAACAGCCAGGGCACGACCTCGCGCGACTACACCGGGGTGGCGGTGACCTACGCGCAGGTCGCGATGCACCCCGCGCTCCACCGGGCGCGCACCGAGGCCCGCAAGACGCTGGTCATCTTCGACGAGATCCACCACGCGGGCGACGCCAAGTCGTGGGGCGACGGCGTGCGCGAGGCGTTCGAGCCCGCCACCCGCCGGCTCCAGCTCACCGGCACGCCGTTCAGGTCCGACGACAACCCGATCCCGTTCGTCGGCTACGAGGAGGACGCCGAGGGCGTCAAGCGCAGCGTCTCCGACTTCTCCTACGGCTACGGCCCGGCGCTCGACGACGGCGTCGTCCGTCCGGTGATCTTCCTGGCCTACTCCGGCGAGATGAAGTGGCGCACCCGCGCGGGCGACGAGATCGCCGCCACGCTCGGCACCCCGCTCACCAAGGACCAGCTGTCCCAGGCATGGCGGGCCGCGCTCGACCCCAAGGGTGACTGGATCCGCCAGGTCATGCAGGCCGCCGACCGCCGCCTGACCGAGATCCGCCGGGGCGTGCCCGACGCGGGCGGCCTGGTGATCGCCACCGACCACGAGACCGCCCGCGCCTACGCCCGCCACCTGCGCAACATCACCGGCGAGGGCGCGACGGTGGTCCTGTCCGACGACCCCGGGGCGTCCAAGAAGATCAAGCAGTTCGCCGCCTCCCACGACCGGTGGCTGGTGGCCGTCCGCATGGTCTCCGAGGGGGTCGACATCCCGCGCCTGTGCGTGGGCGTCTACGCCACCTCGACCTCCACCCCGCTCTTCTTCGCCCAGGCCGTGGGCCGGTTCGTGCGCGCCCGCAAGCGCGGCGAGACCGCCTCGGTCTTCCTCCCCTCGGTGCCCACCCTCATGGGGCTGGCCAACGAGATGGAGGTCGAGCGCGACCACGTGCTCAACAGGAAGCCCCCGGAGGACGGCCTCGACGACAGCCTGCTGGAGCAGGCCAACCGGCAGAAGGACAACCCCGACGTCCTGGGCGACGAGCTGCCGTTCGAGACGATGGAGACCTCGGCCACCTTCGACCGGGTGCTCTTCGACGGCGGCGAGTTCGGCACCGGCGCGGAGATCGGCTCGGCCGAGGAGGAGGACTTCCTCGGCCTGCCCGGCCTCCTGGAGCCCGACCAGGTGGCCACCCTGCTCCGCAAGCGCCAGTCCGACCAGCAGGCCGCCAAGCGCCGGCAGAGCCCGGCCGAGCAGCCCAAGGAGACGCTCGCCCCGCACGAGCAGATCGCCGAGCTCCGGCGCGAGCTCAACGGCCTGGTCGGCGCCTGGAACCACCGCACGGGCCAGCCCCACGGCGTCATCCACGCCGAGCTGCGCCGCACGTGCGGCGGCCCGCCGATCGCGCAGGCCACGGCCGAGCAGATCCAGGAGCGCATCGACGCCATCCGCCGCTGGGCCACCCAGCGGCGCTAGCCGCGCCCCCTTCGCCGGTTCCCCGCGAACCGGCGAAGGGGTCCGGCGGGGGTCCGGCAGGGGACCCTGCACATTTGGACACAGAGCAGTGACCTTCCGTTAGAAGGCCGGCCAGAACGGCAACAACCCTCTTGGCTGTCTTGGGATACCAGAAGGATCTTGCTCATGTCGTCTGAGGCCCCCGGCAGGTCGACCCTCACCGTCGCTTCCGGCCTCTCCCGAAACGCCGTCATCATCCGGCTCGAAGGCGAGCTCGACGTCTACGCCATCCCGGTCCTGCGCGAGCACATGCAGCGCGTGTGGGAGCTGCCGGCCAAGCCGTTCCTGATCCTCGACCTCGGCGCGGTCGCCTTCTGCGACTCGATGGGCATGAACGAGCTCGTCGAGGTCATGCAGCGGTGCGAGTCGAGGGACACCAGGCTGCTGCTCGCGGGGGTGCACGGGGTGATGGCCCGGGTGTTGTCGATCACGGGGCTGCGGCACGCGTTCGAGGTGTTCACCAGGTTCGACGACGCCCTGCGGCTGGCCGTGGCGACCCTCTAGGAGGCTCTAGAGGCCGGCGGGGGCCGGGATCCTCTTCCCGGAGCGGCCGTCCACGGGGATGTAGCGCTCGTCGCCCGGCAGCGGGACGGTCAGCGCCGCCCGGCCGTCCTTGACGCGGACGGGAAGGGTGCGCACACCCTGATGGTCACCGTTCAGCGGCCCCTCGTGCACCCACACCAGCAGCCGGCGGCCCTCCGGACGGGCGATCACCTTGGCCGTCGCGCACTCGCGCGGCGCGGCCGACCACGACAGCACGAGCTGCCGCCCGACCTTGGCCCACTGGGGGATCGGGGTGCGCTCGTCGCAGGCGGGCAGCGCGGGCGCCGGCGGCATGTCGTGGGCCACGACGGCGGGGCCGCGGCCGGAGGGCACGTCGCCCATCGCGACCGTCGCGACCTCCAGCAGCGCCAGCGTCACGACCGCCCCCACCCGCGCCCCCGGACGGCCCTTGACGAGCACCCAGAGGGCGAGAGGGGCGAGCAGCAGCCAGGCCGCGCCCAGGGAGATGGCAAGCATGAGAAACCTCGCACAGGATGAAGAGATATGACTCTACGTACTACTTCGACTGCGGAGAGGTTAGGTCATCCTTGAATATCACATGACCGCAGGGTTGCGCACTGTGTACCGTCCGTGATCAGGCTCGGTCGCGGCACAACCGCGGGTCGTCCCCGGGCGGGGCCGGTCAGCCCGCCTTGGGCGTGCCCTCCAGCGTCACGCCCGCGGCCTCCATCTGGGCCATGGCCGACCGCGTGGTCGCCGGGGAGACGCCCGCCGTGAGGTCGAGCAGCACGCGCACGGCCAGCCCGTTGGCCGCCGCGTCGAGCGCGGTCGCCCGCACGCAGTGGTCGGTGGCGATGCCCACCACGTCGACCTCGGTCACCCCGCGCTCGCGCAGCCAGTCGGCCAGCGGCGCGCCGTCGCCCGAGGCGCCCTCGAAGCCGCTGTAGGCCGCCGCGTGGGCGCCCTTGCTGAAGACCTCCTCCACCTCCGACACGTCGAAGGAGGGGTGGAAGTCGGCGCCGGGGGTGCCGGCCACGCAGTGGGCGGGCCAGGACGTGACGAAGTCGGGGGTGTCCGAGAAGTGGGTGCCGGGGTCGACGTGGTGGTCACGGGTGGCCACGACGTGGTCGTAGCCGTGCTCGCCGAGATGGCGGGTGATCGCGGCGGCCACCTCTGAGCCGCCTGCCACGGCCAGGCTGCCACCCTCGCAGAAGTCGTTCTGCACATCGACGATGATCAACGCGGTGCCCATAAGAGCACGATACGTCAGACGAACTCCGTGGGGATCGCCGCGTACCCCCTCCCGAGGTGCAGCGCCTCCTGGGGGAGCAGCGCGACGGCAGCGGCGTGGCGGTCACGGGCGGCGGACAGGGGCTCCCGGCCGACGACCTCGCCGTCGCGCACCAGCTCGTGCAGCAGGGGGATGCCGCCGTCGGGGACGACGCCGCCGGTCGTGATCAGCTCGGTCTCGACGTGCCCGCCGTCGTCGAGCAGCCGGTACGCCTCCTTGCGCCCCCCGCGCGACGGCTTGCCCACCGACCGCTTGGCCACGGCCTCCAGCCGGCCCGCCCCGGTCTCCCGCGCCACCAGCTTGTACACCAGGGCCGCCGTGGGGACGCCGGACCCGGTCACCAGGGAGGTGCCCACGCCGTAGCCGTCCACCGGGGCGGCGGCGAGCGCGGCGATGGCGTACTCGTCGAGGTCGGAGGTGACCACGATGCGGGTGTCGAAGGCGCCGAGCGAGTCGAGCAGCTCGCGCACCTCCTGCGCGGCGGCGGCCAGGTCGCCGGAGTCGATGCGGACCGCGCCCAGCTTGTTGCCGGCCAGCTCGACCGCCGTGCGCACCGCCTGCTCGACGTCGTAGGTGTCCACCAGCAGCGTCGTGCCCACGCCGAGGGAGGCGATCTGGGCCTCGAACGCGTCCCGCTCGGAGTCGTGCAGCAGGGTGAACGCGTGCGCGGCCGTGCCCGCCGTGGGGACGCCGTACATGTGGCCGGCCATGAGGTTGGAGGTGGAGGCGAACCCGGCGATGTAGGCGGCGCGGGCGGCGGCGACGGCGGCGTACTCGTGCGTGCGGCGCGAGCCCATCTCGATGAGCGGGCGCTTGCCGGCGGCGTTGGTCATGCGGGAGGCCGCCGAGGCGATGGCGCAGTCGTGGTTGAGTATCGACAGCGTCAGCGTCTCCAGCAGCACGGCCTCGGCGAAGGTGCCCTCGACGATCATGATCGGGGAGGCGGGGAAGTACAGGTCGCCCTCGCGGTAGCCGTAGACGTTCCCGGAAAACCGGTAATCGGCGAGAAACGCCAGAGTCGATTCGTCGACCACCTCCTGCTCGCGGAGAAAGGTGAGTTCTTCGTCACCGAAACGGAAGCGTTCGAGCTCGTCCAGGACGCGTCCGATGCCGGCCACGACCCCGTACCGGCGGCCGCCCGGCAGGTGTCTGGCGAACACCTCGAAGACCGCGCGCCGGTGCGCCGCGCCGCTGCGCAGTGCCGCCTGGAGCATCGTCAGCTCATAGTGATCTGTGAGCAACGCAGTGCTCATGGTCATTCTCACGACTCGAAGACTACGACCCAGATAGGGCAGACTCGGGGATGTGGGTAGCACCGCTCCAATCACCGTCGAGCGTCCGTCATCGGACGTCCGGCCCGATCTGCCATGGGTGACCATCGTCTGGAACGACCCGGTCAACCTCATGTCCTACGTGACCTATGTCTTCCAAACCGTCTTCGGCTACACCAAGGAGAAGGCGGAGAAACTGATGCTGGACGTCCACCAAAAGGGCAAGGCGGTCGTGTCCAGTGGCACGCGCGAAGAGATGGAACGCGATGTGCAGATTCTTCACTCCTACGGCCTGTGGGCGACGGTCCAGCCGGATTCGGTCAAGTGAGGCGGCGGCAGTGAGTTCGGGGTTCTCGGCCGGGCGGAACGGCTCGGTCATCGCGCGGTTCGAGGCCGCCGAGGTCTCGCTGTTGCGCTCGCTCGTCTCGATGCTGCTCGGCCTGGTCGCGCCGGGGGAGACCAGCGACGATCCGCTGGAGCGGGCGCTCGGCATCGGGGCGGCCCAGGCGCCCACCGACCCGGTGCTGGCCCGGCTGTTCCCCTCGGCCTACGAGGACGAGCAGGAGGCCTCGGAGTTCCGCCGCTACACCGAGGCCACGCTGCGCGACGGCAAGCGCGCCGACGCCCAGACCGTCCTGGACACCGCGCGACCGGGCGGCGCCGAGCTGACGCCGGAGCAGGCCCAGGCGTGGCTGCGCTCGCTCAACGACGTGCGCCTGACGCTCGGCACCAAGCTCGACGTGACCGAGGAGGTCCACGACGAGATCGCCATGATGTCCGAGGACGACCCCCGCTACCCGGCCTACGTCACCTACGACTGGCTGACCTACCTCCAAGACAGCCTGGTCCGCGCCCTCTGGTAGCTTCCGGGCATGCTCACGATCTCGCAGGAACTGGTGGACAAGATCGTCGCGCACGCGCGGGCCGACCATCCCGACGAGGCGTGCGGGGTGATCGCGGGCCGCGACGGCGTGCCCGAGCGGTTCGTCCCGATGGAGAACGCCGAGCGTTCGCCCACCTTCTACCGGTTCGACTCCATGGAGCAACTGCGCGTCTGGCGGGAGATGGACGACCGCGACGAGGAGCCCGTCGTGATCTACCACTCCCACACCGCCACCGAGGCGTACCCGTCGCGCACCGACGTGTCCTATGCCTCCGAGCCGCAGGCCCACTACGTCCTGGTCTCGACCAGGGACGAGAACGAGGTCGAGTTCCGCTCCTACCGGATCCTCGACGGAGTGATCGAGGAGGAAGAGGTAAGATTCCTCCCATGATGGTCCGGCCGGTGCAGAGCTACCTCTTCGCGCACACCCCGGCCGTCGTCGTCTACGACTGTCGCTGATCTGGAATCCGTACCAAGCCATCGGTGTTGCCGCCGATGGGACGACGACCAGATAAGAGGAGAATGACCGCGATGGCCATCGAGGTTCGCATTCCCACCATCCTGCGCACCTACACCGACGGCGCCAAGGCCGTCGACGCCGAGGGCGCCACCCTCGACGAGCTGATCAGCAACCTTGAGTCGCGCCACCCCGGCATCAAGGACCGCCTGGTCGACCAGGGCAGCCTGCGCCGCTTCGTCAACGTCTACCTCAACGACGAAGACGTGCGCTTCCTCGGCGGCCTCGGCACCCCGGTGTCCGACGGCGACACGGTGACCGTGCTGCCCGCCGTCGCCGGCGGGTGACATGCGGTTCGACTCGCTGATCGACTCGGTCGGGCGCACGCCGCTCGTCGGGCTGCCCCGGCTGTCGCCCTCGCCCGAGGTGCGCGTCTGGGCCAAGCTCGAGGACCGCAACCCGACCGGGTCGATCAAGGACCGGCCGGCGCTGTGGATGATCGAGCAGGCCGAGAAGGACGGCCTGCTCACGCCCGGCTGCACGATCCTGGAGCCCACCAGCGGCAACACCGGCATCTCGCTCGCGATGTCGGCCAAGCTCAAGGGCTACCGGCTGATCTGCGTGATGCCGGAGAACACCTCCGAGGAACGCCGTCAGCTCCTGCGCATGTGGGGCGCGGAGATCATCTCCTCGCCCGCCGCGGGCGGCTCCAACGAGGCCGTCCGCGTGGCCAAGGGCCTGGCCGCGGAGAACCCGTCCTGGGTGATGCTCTACCAGTACGGGAACCCGGCCAACTGGCGCTCCCACTACGAGACCACCGGCCCGGAGATTCTGGCCGACCTGCCCACGGTCACCCACTTCGTGGCCGGGCTCGGCACGACGGGCACGCTCATGGGCGTCGGCCGCTTCCTGCGGGAACGGGTGCCCGGCGTGCAGATCGTCGCCGCCGAGCCGCGCTACGGCGAGCTGGTCTACGGCCTGCGCAACGTCGACGAGGGCTTCATCCCCGAGTTGTACGACGAGTCCGTGCTGACCACCCGCTTCTCCGTCGGCTCGGCCGACGCGCTGCGGCGCACCCGCGAGCTGCTGGCCGCCGAGGGCATCTTCGCGGGCGTCTCGACGGGCGCCGCGCTGCACGCCGCGCTGGGCGTGGCCGGGAAGGCCGTCAAGGCGGGCGAGCGGGCCGACGTCGTCTTCGTGGTGGCCGACGGCGGCTGGAAATACCTGTCCACGGGCGCCTACGAAGGCACCCTGGAGGAGGCGGAAGACCGCCTCGAAGGCCAGCTCTGGGCCTGAGGACATGAAGAAGGGGGCGGCCGGGACGGCCGCCCCCTTCTTGTCCGGTCAGTTGAACAGGACCCGCAGCGAGAAGTCCGCCTCGGTGGCGCTCTGCTTGCCGCTCAGCCCGACGGCCCGCAGGACCTGCACGTTGGCCTTCTCGTCGCCCTCCATGCTCTGCAGGTACAGGTGCTCGACCTTGTCGAGGTCCACGAAGAGCGCGAAGGTGGCCTCGCCGGCGTCGGGGATCGCGGTCTGGAACGTCTCGGAGTCGCCCAGCGTGCCCTCCTCGGCCAGCTTCTTGGCGTACTCCTCGCTCGTCGCCGCCGTGAAGACGCCGTCACCGGGCACCTTGGCGAGCTGCGGAGCGGGCTGCCCGCTGGCCGCCAGCGCCTTCTCGATCTTGCCGACGACCGCCTGGGCCTTGGCCGGGTCGGTGACCACCCGGACGCCCGCCTTGATCTGGTCGCCGTCCAGGCCCTGGCTGTCCACCGCGACCGTGAAGTTCTTGCCGAGCACCGTGGCGAGGTCGCCGGGCAGGTCGAGGCCGAACTTGGTCCTGGCCTGGTCGAGGAGCTGCTGCACCTCGGCGCCGCCGCCGGCCGCGGCCGACTTCTGGATCTGGGCCCACTGGCTGGTGATCATCTGGTCCAGGCCGGAGACCGACAGGGCCCCGGCGGTGCCGGCGGGCAGCGTGCCCAGGGTGGCGGGCTGGAGGTCGTCCGAGGTCACGCCCTTGGCGCCCCTGACCAGGCCGGCCAGCTCGACGTAGGCGCTGTCGAAGCGCAGCGCGCCGGCGAACCGGGCGTCCTTGATGGGCTCGATGCTCGCGGCCTGCTCGGCGGGGATGGGGGTGAGCTTGGCCAGCGCGCCCATGTCCGCCCAGAACGACAACACGCCCTGCTCGCCGACGTCGCCCATGTCGTCGTTGAACTCGCTGTTGTCGGCGAGGGTGGCCTCGCCCTTCGCGAACTTGTCGGCCAGCGCCTGGGTCGAGGACAGCAGCGCGTAGTCGTCGCGGAAGGCGATGCCGTACTTGTCGCCGTCCATGAGCTTGGCGATGCCCGCCTTGGCCTGCGCCTGGTCCTTGACCTGCACGGCCACCGCGAAGTCGGGCTCGGACTTGCCGGAGGGCACGGCGGCGAAGCCGACCCTGCTGCCCAGCCACGGGTCCACGTCCTTGGCGAAGTCCACCTTCTTCTCGCCGCTGTCGTTGACCAGGTTGAACAGGGCCTGACGCGGGTCCTCGCCGGTGAAGGAGCCCTTGGTGACCGTGAACTTCCTGGCGAGCTGGAACAGCGCCAGCTTCTGGTTCGCGGCCGGGTCGAGGTCGAGGCGGGCGTAGGCGATCGCGTTGGCGGGCAGGACCTCGTTCGGCTGCGTGCCGCCGCCGCCGATCGCGCCCACGGCCCACACCGCGCCGCCGCCGAGCAACACCACCGCGAGCGCCGCCGCGCCGGCGATCAGCCAGCCCTTGCGGCCGCCCTTCTTCGCCGGCTGGGGCGGGCCGAAGCCCTCGGGGCCCTGCTGCTGCCAACCTTGCTGCCCGTACTGGTCCTGCTGCTGCCAGCCCTGCTGCTGGTGCTGCTGCGCGTAGGGGTCCTGCTGCGGCCAGCCCTGTTGCTGGGCGTGCTGGTCCTGCGGCGGCCAGGTCGGCTGTTGTTGTTGCTGCTGCTGTTGCCAGCCCTGCTGGGCCTGGCCGCCGTACGGGGCGCCGTAGGCGGGCTGCTGGCCGTAGGCGGATTGAGGGCTGTAAGCCGGCTGCCCGTACGAAGCCCCCTGCCCCGGCTGCGGGGCCTGCTGACCATACGGCTGCTGGTACGGCTGCTGCTGCTCCTGCGGCTGGTCCCAGCCTCCTCGGTACGCCGTGGTGCGCTCAGGATCCTGGCCAGGTGGGGGATTATTCGCAGACATCACTCAACTCACAATGTGGACTTTTGACCACAGAGAAGGTAGCTGATGTTGCTAGATGGCCGCTTGCAATGTGCTGAAGTCGGGATCAGGCCCGGTTCAGCTCTTTTTTCAGCACATCGAGGTGGACTTCGCCATCTGTCCAGTCCGTCACGCAGGCCCAGGGGACGAACGTGCACCCGGCGTAGACCGTCCGCGCCAGCGTCTTGGACAGCCAGGGCGAGCGGCCCTGACGGTCGCGGGTGAGCCCGAGCAGCACGGGCGCCCGCCGTCCCGAGACCACCAGCCCGTAGACCGTCTGGCTCTGCTGGAGGCCGCCCCTGTGCTTGTGCGCGCGGATGTCGACCACGTGACCGACCCAGATCCCGTTGGAGTCCCACACCGACTGACCGATGAGTTCGGTGACAGTTGCCATGATCGAACTGTCCCATCCGGGTGGTGTTTCCGCAGGTAGGCGCGCTGATGGCGGAACGGCGTGGTGCGAACGCCGCAGCCCCGCGTAAAGTGGGGGGACTACTAGAATATAGTTCCGTACGGTGAAGGCAGGGCGGGATGACCAAGTTCGACGAGGCCACACAGGCGATCAGGGTCGACGAGACCACCTATGACGTGTGCCTCGACCCCGGATACTCCATCGGCGGCCCGCTCAACGGCGGCTACCTTATGGCCGTCGTCCTGCGCGCCGCCGTGGACGCCTCGCCGTTCGAGCACCCGGTGAGCACCACCTCGCAGTTCCTCAAGTCACCGGTCGCCGGCCCCGCCCAGGTCCGGGTCGAGCCGCTGAAGTCGGGCCGCACGGCCGCGTTCGCCAGAGCCACCCTCGTCCAGGACGGCGTGCCGCAGATCGAGAGCCTGATCACCACCGCCACCCTGACCGGCGCCGACCCCGTCTACACCGACGCGCCCTCGGTCGTCATGCCGTCCGTCGAGGAGTGCGTCAAGCTGCCCGACCCCAAGCCCGAGAACAACATGACCCTCAACGCCCAGATGGACATGCGCTTCGACCCGCCCACCATCGCCTGGCTGGCCGGCGAACCGACGGGCAGGCCGGAGTCGCGGGCGTACTTCAGGATGGCCGAGCCGCAGGACGCCGACCCGTACGTGCTGGCCCTGGCCGTGGACGCGCTGCCGCCCGTGGTGTTCTCCGCCGGCGCCCGCGGCTGGGCGCCCACCGTCGAGCTCACCTGGCACCTGCGGGCCCTGCCCGCCCCCGGCTGGCTCACCCTGATCGGGAGCGGCCGCCTCATTTCGGACGGCTGGTTCGACGAGGAGGTCGAGGTCTGGGACTCCGCGGGCCGGCTCGTCGCCCAGTCGCGCCAGCTCGCCAGGGTCGGAAGGGGCTGATGTGAGCAACCCGACAGTCGCGCCTTCATCAGGTGTGAGCATTCTTACGCGGTGTTGATCGAGCAGGTCGCCTACCCTCTAGAACGTGCCGGACGAGAGTATTGGGATCTTCGACAGCGGGGTGGGCGGCCTGACGGTCGCGCGCGCGATCATCGACCAGCTCCCCCACGAGTCGATCACCTACGTGGCCGACACGGCCCGCCAGCCGTACGGGCCGAAACCCATCGCGGAGCTGCGCGCCTACGCCCTTGAGGTGATGGACCACCTCGTCGAGCAGGACGTCAAGATGCTCGTCATCGCGTGCAACAGCGCCAGCGCCGCCGTGCTGCGCGACGCCCGCGAACGCTACGACGTGCCGGTCGTCGAGGTGATCCAGCCCGCCACCAGGCGCGCGGTGCGCGCCACCCGCACCGGCCGGGTCGGCGTGATCGCCACCCAGGCCACCATCACGTCGCTGGCCTACCACGACGCCTTCACCGCGGCCCCCGACGTGCAGCTCACCGGCGTGGCCGCGCCCCGGCTGGTGGAGTACGTCGAGCGCGGGGAGACGATGAGCAAGGAGCTCATCGACGTCCTGCGCGACTACCTGGAGCCGATCAGGGCGGCCGGCTGCGACACGCTCATCCTCGGCTGCACCCACTACCCGCTGCTCACCGGCGCGATCTCCTACGTCGTCGGCGACGGGGTCACGCTGGTCTCCAGCGCCGACGAGACGGCCAAGGACGTCTACCGGATCCTGCACGACCGCGGACTGGCGGCGGGAGGCGAGGCCACCCCCCGGCACCGCTTCCGCGCCACCGGCGACTCCCAGCTCTTCGCCCGCCTCGGCAGGCGGTTCCTGGGCCCGGAGATCGACGTGGTCGAAGTCGCGCCAGTGGGGGGTACTACCTTTAGCGGGAGGCCCACATGAAGGTGACCATCGTCGGATGCTCGGGCAGCTACCCCGGCCCCGACAGCCCCGCGTCCTGCTATCTCGTCGAGGCCGAGGGGTTCAGGATGCTGCTCGACCTCGGCAACGGGTCGCTCGGCGCGCTCCAGCGCCACATCGGCCTCTACGACGTGGACGCCATCTGCCTGTCCCATCTGCACGCCGACCACTGCCTCGACGTCTGCGGCTACCACGTGGCCCGCACGTACGGGCCCGACGCGCCGTACCCGCCCGTGCCGGTCTACGCGCCCGAGGGGGCGCCGGCCCGGCTCGCGGCCGCGTACGGGATGCCGGACGAGCCCGGCCTGGAGACCGCCTTCGACTTCACGCCGCTGTCGCCCGGCTCGTTCGAGGTGGGGCCGTTCGTCGTCACCGCCGGCCTGGTGAACCATCCGGTCGAGGCGTACGGGTTCCGGGTGGCCAGCGACGACGTGTGCATGGCGTACTCGGGGGACACCGGGGAGTCGGCGGAGCTGGTCAAGCTGGCCGCGGGGGCCGACCTCATGTTGTGCGAGGCGTCGTTCGTCGAGGGGCCCGACCTGCCGCCCGACCTGCACCTGACCGGCCGTCAGGCGGCCGAGCACGCGGCCAAGGCCAACGCGGGCAAGCTGGTGCTCACCCACCTGGTGCCGTGGAACGACAACGCGAGAGTGCTGCAGGACGCGTCGAGGGGCGGCTACGCCGGGCCGATCGAGCTGGCCCGCAGCGGCGCGGTCTACGACCTGGCCTGAACGTCGTCGAAGTCGCGTAATCGGGGCAGCGGCGAGAACAGCAGCGGCACGAACGACACGACCCGGCCGATCATGAACACCCATAAGGCCGTCCGCACGCCGAACTGCTGGGCGACGATCCCGCCGAGCAGCGCGCCCAGCGGGACCGAGCTCCACATCAACGACCGGAACGAGGCGTTGACCCGGCCCAGCAGCTGCTCGGGGACCGTCGTCTGCCGGTAGGTGATCTGGCCGACCGTGCTCAGCGCCGCGCTCCACGACAACGCGATCGAGGTGACGGCGAAGAACGCCACCCGCCAGTCGGCCTGGGTCATCGGCAGCAGCAGGGCGAAGGGCGCCGGCACGGTGAGGGAGAGCCAGGTGATCCTGGCCGTGCCGACCTTCCTGGCCAGCAGCGCGCCGAGCAGGCCCGCGGCCACGCCGCCGAACCCGCCGGACATGAGCAGCACGCCGATGAGACCGGGCGCCAGCCCCACCTCATCGGCCAGGAACAACACCGACAGGCCGAGCACCGCGCCGACCGTCAGGTTCGTCAGCACCGAGGACGCGGCGAACATGCGCAGCAGGCGGTCGCGCCACACGTGGCGCAGCCCCACGCCGATGCCGCGCAGCAACGGCTCGGGCTCGTTCGCGGCCGGCGGCTTGTCCGGGGTCTTGATGGTGCTGAGGAACAGCGCCGACGTCAGCGAGCCCAGCGCGGTGGCGAACATCGTGAACGGCGCGCCGACGAGCTGCACCAGCAGGCCGCCGATGCCCGGCCCGGCCAGGAAGCTGCCGGAGCGCACCACCTCCAGCTTGGAGTTGCCGTCGCTGAGCTGCCGCGTGCTCACCAGGCTGGGCAGGTACGTCTGGTCCGCGACGTCGTTGAACACCTGCGCAGCACCCGCCAGGAAGGCGACCGCGAACATCATCCCGATCGACAGCAGGCCCAGGTGCGCCGCCAGCGGAATGCTCGCCAGCAGCACGAACCTGGCCAGGTCGGTGACCATCATCACGCGGCGCCGGCGCATCCGGTCGACCCACACCCCCGCGGGCAGGCCGAGCACGAGGAACGCGGCGGTCTGCAGCGCGGACAGCAGAGCCACCTGGGCCGGCTGCGCGTGCAGCGTGACGACCGCCACCAGCGGGAGGGCCACGCGCGAGATATTCGCTCCCAGTTCGTTCCCCACGTGCGACGTCAGGAACCGGAGGAAGTCAGGGTTTCGCAACACCCCCGTTGTCATTGCGTAAGGATCCATGTGTCGGACACATTTGGTCAAGAGTGTCGTGCCGCGGAGATAGGGTGATCTGCATGTCCCGACAGGATGGCCGCAACCCCGACCAGCTACGCCCCATCACCATCACCCGGCAGTGGCTGGCGCATGCCGAGGGTTCGGTCCTCGTCGAGTTCGGCGGCACGCGGGTGCTCTGCGCGGCCTCGGTGCAGGACAGCGTGCCGCGCTGGCGCAGGGGCAGCGGGCAGGGCTGGGTCACGGCCGAATACGCGATGCTGCCGCGGGCGACCAATACCCGTAATGATCGGGAATCGGTCCGCGGCAAAATCGGCGGGCGCACGCACGAGATTTCCCGGTTGATCGGAAGATCACTTCGCGCGTGCGTCGATTACAAGGCTCTGGGCGAAAACTCCATTGTGCTCGACTGCGACGTTCTCCAGGCCGACGGCGGCACCAGGACCGCCGCGATCACCGGCGCCTACGTCGCGCTCGCCGACGCCGTCGCCTGGATGAAGGCGCGCAAGATGTGCCCGGGAGACCCGCTGATCGGCTCGGTCGCGGCCGTCTCCGTCGGGGTCGTCGGCTCGGTCCCCATGCTCGACCTGTGCTACACCGAAGACGTCGCCGCCGAGACCGACATGAACGTCGTGATGACCGGCGAGGGCGCCTTCGTCGAGGTGCAGGGCACCGCCGAGGGCGTGCCCTTCGACCGCGCGGCCCTCGACCAGCTGCTCGACCTGGCCGCCGCCGGGTGCGAGGAGCTGACCCTGATCCAGCAGGAGGCGCTGAGCGCATGAAGATCGTGCTCGCCACCCGCAACCCGGGCAAGATCGCGGAGCTGCGGCGCATCCTCGCCGGGTTCGAGATCGTCGGCCTGGAGGAGTTCCCCGAGATCGGCGAGGTCGCCGAGACCGGCGTCACCTTCGAGGAGAACGCGCTGCTCAAGGCGCACGCCGTCGCCAACGGCTCCGGGCTGCCGGCCGTGGCCGACGACTCCGGGCTCTGCGTCGACGTGCTCAACGGCATGCCCGGCGTCTTCTCGGCCCGCTGGTCCGGCCGCCACGGCGACGACCAGGCCAACCTCGACCTGCTGCTCGCCCAGCTCTCCGACGTGCCCGCCGAGAAGCTGTCGGCGCACTTCGCCTGCGCCGCCGCGCTCGCGCTGCCGTCCGGTGAGCACCGGGTGGTGGAGGGCACGCTGCCCGGCCACCTGATCACCACCCCGCGGGGCACCAACGGCTTCGGCTACGACCCGATCCTGGTCCCGCTCGGCCACGACCGCACCACCGCCGAGCTGTCCCCTGACGAGAAGGACGCCATCAGCCACCGGGGCCGCGCCTTCCGCGCGCTGGCGCCGATCGTGCGCGACATCGTCGGCTCGTAACCACCGCGTAAGAACCTGCTGACCACGGGCGACGTAACGTCGTACCGTGCAGAAGAACGAGACGGTGCCCGCCTGGGCCGGCGCCCTGGCGGGGCTCACGGCGGGCGCGCTGGCGCTGGGGATCGCGCAGCTCGTCGCCGGGCTCGCCGGTCCTGAGACCTTTCCGGTGGTGGCGGTGGGGGACACCGTCGTCGACCTGACGCCGGCGCCGGTCAAGGATTTCGCGATCAACACGTTCGGGGAGAACGACAAGACCGTCCTCATCGGGGGCGTGCTCGTGGTGCTCGCCGGGATCGCGGCCCTCATCGGCGCGCTGGCGCGGCGGCGGCTCGCGTACGGGTACGCGGGGCTGGCCCTGTTCGGGGTGGTGGGGGTGGCCGCGGTGCTCACCCGTCCTGGGGCGGCGGCGGTGGACGTGCTGCCCACGGTGGCCGGGGTCCTGTGCGGGGGGCTGGCGCTGGGGTGGCTGCTGCGGCGCGCGGGTAGTGGTCGCCGTACGGCCACGGCGGGTCCCGAGATCGGTGGCGCGGGCGGTGTCGGCGGCGAGGGCTCCGAGGTCGGTGCGGGCGGTGAGGGGGCTGTGAAGCGGCCGGCTGTGATGCGGGCCGGGGTGGGGGAGCGCGGTTTCGACCGGCGGCGGCTGATCACCGGGGTGGCGGGCGGGATCGTGGTGGCGGGGGCGTCGGCCGCGCTGGGCCGCCAGCTCGGCGGGCGGCGGGAGCTGGCCGCGACGCGGGGGAACCTGGCGCTGCCCAGGCCCGCGACGCCCGCCCGCCCCCTTCCCCCCGGTACGGACTTCCGCATCCCCGGCCTGTCCTCCTTCACCACGAAAAATCAGGACTTCTATAGGGTTGATACGGCGCTCGTCGTCCCCCAGGTGGACCCGCGCGCCTGGCGGCTTCGCATCCACGGCATGGTGGACAGACCGGTCGAGATCACCTACGCCGAGCTGCTGAACCTGCCGCTCACCGAGGCCGACATCACCCTGACCTGCGTCTCCAACGAGGTGGGCGGCCCGTACGTCGGCAACGCCCGCTGGCTCGGCGTGCGCATGGCCGACCTGCTGCGCCGTGCCGGGCTCCAGCCGGGCGCCGACATGCTGCTGTCCACCTCCGACGACGGCTTCACCTGCGGCACGCCCGTGGACGTCGTGATGGACGGCCGCGACGCCCTCTTCGCCATCGCCATGAACGGCGAGGCGCTCCCGTTCGAGCACGGTTTCCCCGTCCGCCAGGTGGTGCCCGGCCTGTACGGGTACGTGTCGGCCACCAAGTGGGTGGTGGACGTGAAGGTGACCCGGTTCGACCAGGACCAGGCGTACTGGACGCCACGCGGCTGGGCCGCCAAGGGGCCGATCAAGACGGAGTCGCGCATCGACGTCCCGAAGAGCGGCGCCTCGCTCAAGGCCGGGCGCACGACCATCGCCGGGGTGGCGTGGGCCCAGCACACCGGGGTGGACGCCGTCGAGGTGCGGGTCGATCGGGGCGAGTGGCGGCAGGCGCGGCTGGCCGCCGTGCCGGGGCCCGACACCTGGCGGCAGTGGGCGCTCGACTGGGACGCCACCCCCGGGGAGCACATGATCGAGGCGCGGGCCACGGACGCGGCCGGTCACACCCAGACCGAACGGCAGGCGCCGCCCGCGCCCGACGGCGCCAGCGGGTGGCCGGCCGTGACGGTCCAGGTGGCCTGATTCGCGGACGTTTGCGCAGGTAAAGCCGTTCCCCCTGACGGATAATCTTCCCCACTTCCCCCTCTCGGACGCGACGGCGGCCCTACGATCGGTCGTCCAAGCAGGACAGGAGGCAGGACGTGGTCCGCGAACGCAAGTCGAGCGTCCGAGGGGTCCTTCCGGAGGGGCAGTACAACCCGGTGGTGGGGGAGGGGGTCCGGTGGCTCGACTACGAACGTGCCGCCGAGGACGTGCCCGGCGAAGCGCCCGCCACGACCGAGGTCCCCTCCTCCCGTGAGGGCACGGCCCCCTTAACGCCCGCCGCCTCCAGCGCCCCCGACGAGGAGCCGCCGCCACCCGGCCTCCGTACGCAGGCCCTTCCTCCTTCCCGCCCGTCCCCCCAGCCCGCCGCAGCCCCCGCCCCTGGCGTGGCCTCCGCCCTGGACGTGCTCACCGGTCTCGCCACCCGCCCGGCCCCGGCCCGCGCCGGCACGCCGTACGGCCTGACGTTCAGCCTGAACACCCTCAACCGCCTCGCCCTCCCGGACGAACGGGAGGACGCACGTCCCGGCCTGCCGCCGACGGATGTGCCGGACGGTCCGGCGCCGCCTGCCACCGAGCCGACCGGCTGCGACGCCGACGCCGGCGCGGCGACCGACGGGCAGACCGCCACAGAAGTGCCGAACGCCGGGGAGACGCGGACCGGCACGTCCGGACATCGGGAGGGGCGTCCTGACGCGCCTGACGCCCGGGAGCTCCCGGAGGAGGCGGCGTCGCGCACGACGGCTCACCCGGCCCGCGATCCGCAAGGAGCCGCACCCGCGCCGGCCGCCCCGCGCGAGATCGGCCTGAACGGAGCCACCCCGCAGGCAGGCGCGGCACGCGGAAGCGACCTGCGGGAAGCCGCCCCGCAGCCGGGCAGCCCGCGTGCGGCCGGTCCGGGCAAGGGCGGCCCGCCTGGGGCCGGGCCGGACGCGCGGGAGCCAGGGGAGTTCCCAGGGGGCGGGACCGGTGGGCCGGAGACACCCGGGGGAGCGGTGACGCGGGGGTTCGGGGCGGCGGTCAGCGGGATGCGGCGGCTGGAGTTCGGGGAGAGGGACGGGGCCTGTGGTGCGGACGGACGGCATCCGCTGGAGGCCCGGATCGACCGGGCGAGGAACCGTGCCGCCGTCGACTGGTTCGAGGGCGAGCGGCGGCCGCCGAGGCTGGCCGACAGCCGGCCGTACGGACTGCCCGGCGGGCTGGCACAGCCCGACCCGCAGGTGGAACGGGAGCTGAGGCAGGCCCTGGAGCCCGGCACCCGGTTCCCCGACCCGCGCGGCACCTGGGTCCGGCTGATCAACGGCGGCGGCCCGGCGGACGACCCGTTCCGGGCCTCCAACGCCGCCGACTGCGCCCTGGCCGTGCTGTCCACCTGGCACGGCGAGCCCGCCACCGCCGCCCCCAGGCTCCCCGAGTACGACGGGATCGGCCGTCCGCTGCTCACCGGCGAGAAGGGCGGAGCGGCCCGGATCGAGCGGTGGACCGGCCAGCGGTTCCAGTACGCGGGCCAGGGGCGGCACGCCTACCCCATGATCGCCCGGCGGTTGCTGGAGGCCGGGCACGGCGCGAGCGCGGTCATCGTGGTGCGCTGGCCGGGCGGCGGGTCGCACGTCTGGAACGCGGTCAACTCCGGCAGCGAGGTGATCTGGATCGACGCCCAGCGCGGGCACATGTCGGTCGAGCCGCCGTACGCGACGGTGACGGGGGTGTTCTGCATGATCCTCGACCGGCAGGGGCGGCCGCGATGAACATGGACCAGGCCAGGGCGCTGGCGGAGGAGTACGTCAACGGGACGCGTCCGCCGGACGAGCCGCTGTCGGTGGGCCTGTACGGCTTCCACGACGGGTACGTCGCGTGGATCCGGGAGCTCGACCCCGACGACCCCACCACCCTGCCGGACACGGTCGGCGGGGCGTGCATCGTGATCGACAAGGCGTCCGGGGAGGTCGTGGTGCGGCCGCTGCTGGACCCCGAGACCGTCGCCGAGCTCTGGCCGGGTCGCACCCCGCGCTGACCCGTGGCACACGCGGGGCCGGGCGCCGCCCCCATGGGGCGCCCGACCTGGCGGCACGTACGTGGCCGCCCCCCATGGGGCGTCCGACCTGGCGCCCGACCTGGCTTCTGGTCTGGCGGCACGTATGTGGCCGCGCGGCCTCGGCGTCCCCCACGACACCCGTCCCATGAGGCCGCGCAGCCCCTGCGCGTACCCTCTATCCTGATTTTTCGCTTTTATTCGCTTTTATCAGGGATTAGCCCGTAGCCAGCGAGCCGACGATCGACGCCCTGGCCGCCCGCCGGGCCGGCACCACGGCGGCCAGCACGCCCGCCAGCCCCGAGAGCACCACGAACAGCGCGATCTGCCCGAGCGGCGCGGAGAACACCGCACCGGGCAGCATCGCCCGTACCGCGGCCCAGCCGAACACGCCGCCGAGCACCACGCCGACCAGCGCCCCGATCAGGCCGAGCAGCAGCGCCTCGACCGAGAGCATCCGCCGCAGCTGCGGCCGGGTCAGCCCGAGCACCCGCAGCAGCGCCGACTCCCTGGTGCGCTCGTGCACCGACAACGACAGGGTGTTGGCGATGCCGAGCAGCGAGATCAGGATCGCCAGCCCGAGCAGCCCGGTCACGATCATGAGCAGCATGTCCAGGGTCTCGTCGAACTGCCCGCGCACCTCGGTCGAGCTGGCCATCTGGACGGTGGGATGGGCCGCGATCGCGGCCTTGACCACCTGGCGGGCCTGGTCGGTCGCGACGCCGTCGCGGATGTTGATCATCACGCGGGAGTCGGGCACCCGGTCGTAGTAGGTGTCGAACGGCCGCTCGGCGACGGTGAGCGGCGGCAGGGTGGAGTTCGTCCCGGCGAGGACGGCGACCACCTTCAGCGGCACGGACCCGGCCAGCTCGGTCTTCACCGTGACCGTGTCGCCGACCTTGACGCCCAGGGCGGAGGCCGCGTAGTCGAGCAGTGCGACCTGCCCGGCCGACAGGCCCGCCATCGAGCCGGACAGCACCTCGGGGGTGACGGTCCCGTGGTAGGTGCCGATGTCGAAGCGCCGGTCGCCTACCTTGCCCGGGGTCTCGCGGATCTGCAGCACCGAGGCCAGCTCGGGACGGCCGCGCAGCTTCTCGGCCACCGACCTGGGCACCCCGCTGTCCCGCACCTGGCCGGCCAGCATGTAGTCGACCGGGAACTGCTCGTCGAGCTTGTTCCACACGGTCAGCCGGGTGGAGGCGCTGAGCACCGAGATCAGCGTCATCAGCGTGACGCCGATGGTGAGCGCGACCGTGGTGGTCGCGGCGCGCCGGGGGTTGCGGGCCGAGTTGTCCAGGGCCAGGCGTCCGGGCACGCCGAACAGCTTGGCCGGGATCCAGCCCACCACCGCGCTCAGCGGCCCGACCAGCACCGGCCCGAGGATCAGCACGGCCAGGAAGACCAGCGCGCCGCCCGCCATCACGACGAAGAGCGTGCTCGTCTCGCCCGCCGGCAGCCCCGCCACGCCGTACGCGGTCAGGCCCGCCCCGGCCAGCAGGAACAGCCCCGCGAACACCGAGCGCAGCAGGCCGGTGCGGAAGTCCTGCTCCTCCGGCTGGGCGCGCAGCGCCGCGACCGGCGGCACGCGGGTGGCCGCCCGCGCGGGCAGCAGGGCCGCGAACAGGGTGACCACCAGGCCGACGGCCAGACCGATCCCGACGGTGGCCGGCGTCAGCGCGACCGCCGCGTCCGTGGGCATGGGGGCGTCGAACGCGGCCAGCAGCGTCAGGGCGAGCATGGCCAGCCCGTAACCGGCCAGCAGGCCGAGCGCGGAGGCGAGCAGCCCGACCGCGACCGACTCCAGCACGATCGAGCCGAACACCTGCCCGCGGGTCGCGCCGATGCAGCGCAGCAGCGCCATCTCCCGGGTGCGCTGCGCGACCAGGATGGTGAAGGTGTTGTAGATGACCAGCGCGGCCACCATCATCGCCACCGCCCCGAACAGCAGCAGGCCGATGGTCAGCGTGCGCATCGACAGCCCGGCCGAGGCCGCCAGGTCGTCGGCCAGCTCCGTGCCGGACTTGACCTCGTAGGCGTCGCCGAGCGCCGCGGCCACGGCCTGCTTCAGCCCGGGGGCCGAGCCGGCGACGTCGATCTCGCGGTAGCCCTTGGCGCCGGTCATGCGCTGCGCGGTGGCCGCGGTGAAGCCGACCGCGCCGGTGAAGGAGAGCTCCTGGTCCACTCCGGGGTCGAGCAGGCCGACCAGGCGGAACTGGTGGCGGGCCTGCTTGCGGTCGAGCACGGTGATCGTGTCGCCGAGCCGCAGGCCCTGCGACTTCGCGGTGTTCTTGTCCAGCACGGCGGCCTGGTCGTCGGTGCCCGGGCCGGTGCCCGCGACGATCGCGGTGCGGTCCAGCGGGCCGGGGACGATGGACAGGGCCGTGGTCGGGCTGCTGCCGACCGCCCTGCCGTCCTTGCCGAGCAGCGGCGCGGGGTCGCGGATCAGGCCCTGCGCCTCGGTCACGCCGGCCAGGGCGCGCACCCGTTCCAGGGCCTTCTCCGGCAGCACGCCGTCGCGCTCCTTGGGCAGGACGGCCACGTCCACCTTGTCGGCGTCGGCGGTGACGCGCTGGGAGAAGCCCGCCTGGATGGTGTCGTTCAGCACGAACGTGCCCGCGATGAAGCCCACCCCGAGTGTGATCGCCAGCGAGGTGAGCAGCAGCCTGAGCTTGTGCGCGCGCAGCCCGGCCAGCGCCGTCTTCAGCACCTCAGCCCTCCAGCTTCACGAGCGTGTCCAGGACGGCCTGCGGCGACGGCGAGGTGATCTCGGTGACCAGCTCGCCGTCGCGCAGGAACACCACCCGGTCGGCGTAGGCCGCCGCGACCGGGTCGTGGGTGACCATGACGATGGTCTGGCCGAGCTCGCGGACCGAGGTGCGCAGGAAGGACAGGATCTCCGAGCCGCTGCGCGAGTCCAGGTTGCCCGTGGGCTCGTCGGCGAAGATCACCTGCGGCTTGCTGATCAGGGCCCTGGCCACGGCCACGCGCTGCTGCTGGCCGCCGGACAGCTCGGTCGGCCGGTGCCCGAGCCGGTTGCGCAGCCCGACGGTGTCGATGACCCGGGCGAACAGCTCCTCGTCCGCCTGCCGGGCGGCGATGTCCAGGGGCAGCCTGATGTTCTGCTCGGCGGTCAGCGTGGGCAGCAGGTTGAACGCCTGGAAGATGAAGCCGATCCGCTCCCGGCGCAGCAGCGTGAGCTGCCGGTCGGCCAGGCCGGTCAGCTCGACGTCGCCGATGTGCACCGTGCCCGAGGTGGCGGTGTCCAGGCCGGCCAGGCAGTGCATGAGCGTCGACTTCCCGGAGCCGGACGGGCCCATGATCGCCGTGAAGGCGCCGGTGGCGAAGGCCACGTCCACGCCGCGGAGGGCGTGGACCTGGGCGTCGCCCTGGCCGTACACCTTGGTCAGGGCCTTGGCCACCACCGCGGGCGGTGCCGCGCGCCAGGACTCGGTGAGGGTCACTTTCACTCCTTGTCGCAATTTCTCGTCGCGACCCACGTTAGGAGTGGAAATTTCAGGAATTGTGGGCCCTGAGGAGGGACTTCGTGTAGGACCTCAGACGACCCTCGTCAGCCTTTCGGCCGATGCGAGGGCACGACGAGCCCCGCCTCGTAGGCGTACACGACCACCTGCGCCCGGTCCCGCAGCCCCAGCTTGGCCAGCACCCGGCCGAGATGCGTCTTCACCGTGGCCTCGGCGACCTCCAGGCGGCCCGCGATCTCCATGTTCGACAGGCCGCGGGCCACCATGAGCAGCACCTCCCGCTCGCGCGGGGTCAGCTCGGTCGCCGCCGGCAGCTCCTCCACCGGCAACTGGGCGGCGAAGCGGTCCAGCATCCGGCGCAGCGTGCGCGGCGAGACCACGGCGTCGCCCGCGTGCACCTGCCTGATGGCGTTGACCAGATCGGCCGGCGGCACGTCCTTCAGCAGGAACCCGGCCGCGCCCGCCTTGATCGCGGCCAGGGCGTACTCGTCGAGGTCGAAGGTGGTCAGGATCAGCACCTTCGGCCCGTCGATGCGCCTGGTCGCCTCGACGCCGTCCATGCGCGGCATGCGGACGTCCATCAGCACGACGTCCACCTCGACGCGGTCCAGCAGCTCCAGGGCCGTGACGCCGTCGGCGGCCTCGGCCACCACGTCGATGTCGGGCTGGGCGCCGAGCACCATCTTGAACCCGGCCCGCAGCAGCTCCTGGTCGTCGACCAGCATCACCCTGATCATCACGCCGCCCTGGCCGTCGGGAGGCGGGCCAGCACCTCGAAGCCGCCGCCGGTCAGGGGACCGGCCGAGACCGCGCCGCCGTACATGCCGACGCGTTCGCGCATGCCGATCAGGCCGTGCCCGTCCGGGCTGCGCGGCGCGGCGGCCCCCCGGCCGTCGTCGGTCACCCGGACGACCAGCTCCGGCCCGCCGTAGTCGATCTCGACCCGCGCCTGGACGTGCGGGCCGCCGTGCTTGAGCGCGTTCGTCAGCGCCTCCTGGACGATGCGGTAGACGGCGAGCTGCTGCCCTTCGGGAAGCTCGCCGGGCACGCCGCCGATCCGCAGGCTGGCGGGCACGCCGGCGCCGCGTACCAGCTCTTCGAGCTGGCCCAGGCCGGGTTGCGGGGTGTAGTCGGTGCCGTCGTCCTCGTTCTCGCGCAGCACGCCGACCATCCTGCGCATCTCGGCCAGGGCCGCCCGCCCGGTCTTGGAGATGTTCCGTACGGCCAGCCGGGCCTGCTCGGGGTCGCTGTCGAGGGCGAAGCCCGCGCCGTCGGCCTGCACCACCATCACGCTGACATTGTGCGCCACCACGTCGTGCAGCTCCCTGGCGATCCTCGTGCGCTCGGCCGCCGCGGCCATCCTGGCCTGCTGGTCGCGTTCGCGCTCGGCCCGCTCGGCGCGTTCCTCCAGCCCTTCGAGGTAGCGCCGGCGGGTGTTGGCGTACAGGCCGGCCAGCCAGATGGTGACGACGAAGATCGAGCCGCTGAAGAACATGCCGAAGGTGGCGACGGACCAGTTCACCAGCGCCAGGAAGATCCCCAGCTCGGCCACCAGCCCGGCGGCCAGCGCCCACCGGAACGCGCACTCGGAGGCGACCGTCCACAACGCCACCATGACCGCGAGGTTGGCGGGCAGCGGGTCGACGTGGGCCAGCCACTGCCCGAAGGAGGCCAGTGTGATCACCGCGTAGGCCGCCAGCGGCCTGCGCCGCCACAGCAGCGGCGCGATCAGCAGCACCGAGAGCGCGACGTAGCCCGCCACGCCCAGGTACCGGCTGCCCCCCGCCGGGGTGATTGAGGCGTAGGGGATCGCCAGAAGCAAGCTGAAGACGGCGAGGGGGGCGACCCGCAGGACGCTCACCAGCCCGCCGTGGCGCCTCGACCACGCCCGTACCCTGCCGAACACATCATCACGATATGTAAGCCACGCCGCGGGTTTGTCCGCCTGGAGGGGGAAGTCCACCTACGACCCAGGTCTTACATGGGTCTTACGGGGGACCAGGCATGGTGGTACCTGGGAGCGCCCCTCGCGGGCGAGTAAAGGGAGATCGTGATGGCGGATCATGATCGAGACGCGGGTCGCGCGGTGAAGAGGAAGCACCGCGCGACCCGGCCTCCCGGACGGCGCGCCCCGCGCAGCCGCTGCGTGTGCGGGCGGGGGGACTCGAACCCCCACAGTGTCTCCACCAACAGGACCTAAACCTGCCGCGTATGCCATTTCGCCACGCCCGCGATCCCGCCGAGGCGGGCTGGGAACAGCTTAGCGCTCCGGCCGTGGCCGGGCAGCCTTCCGCGACGACCGCGGGCCCCTGTCGGCGGGGCCCGCGAGCCGGGGTCAGGCCAGGCCGAGCTTCTTCTTGAGCGAGGCCACGTGGCCGGTGGCCTTCACGTTGTAGAGCGCCTGCTCGATCTTGCCGTCGGCGTCGATGACGAACGTCGAGCGGATCACGCCGATCATCTCCTTGCCGTAGAGCTTCTTCGGGCCGTACGCGCCATAGGCCTGGTGGACGGCGAGCTCCGGGTCCGACAACAAGGGGAAGGTCAGGGCGTCGCGGGCGACGAACTTGGCCAGCTTCTCCGGCTTGTCCTTCGACACGCCGAGGACGACGAAACCCTCGCCGGTCAACTGGCTGAGGTTGTCGCGGAAGTCGCAGGCCTGTTTGGTGCAGCCGGGCGTCATGGCGGCGGGGTAGAAATAGAGGATCACCCTCTTGCCGCGCAGGCTGTCGAGGGAGACGGTGCCGCCGTCGGCGGTGGGTAGCGTGAACTCGGGCGCGGCGTCGCCGGGCGCGAGCTTGGTCTCTGTCATGGGCCCTCCTGAGTTCCTCCGGCAAACCTACCGGCCCGGCCGCTGTGCCGTACGGCACGCCGACCTGACAGACTGATCACGACCAGAACGGACGGAGCTCGCGACGGACAACGTAGCGGGCGCGACCACGCGTACGGTCGAAAGGAGAGCCATGGCTGACACCGATCCCGACGAGTTGGAGCGGCGGATCGCGCGCACGCGCGCGGAGTTGGCGCAGACGGTCGACGCCATCGCCGACCGGGTGAGCCCCAAGCGGGTCGCCGAGCGTACGGTCGCCGATGTCAAGAGCCGGGCGGGCCACTTCGTGGCGTCCGTGGGGGACGCCCTCGGGGTGACCGCCCGCCCGGTCGACTACGGCGACAAGCCCGAAGGGGTGTGGGAGGACGAGCAGCCCAACCTGGCGCCGGTGCTCATCGGCGTCGGCGCGGTGCTGGTCGTCGGCGCCGCGATCGTGCTGTTCCGGCGCAGGCGCCGCCGGCGCTGAGCGCGGGTGCCGGGGCCGGGGCCGGGGTCACAGGAACGTCCGGCCCTCGCCCCGGTACGTCGGCACCGACTCGGCCAGGGTGTCGCCGTCCACGAGGTGCAGGGTGTCGAAGCGCTCGCACATCTCGCCCGCCTTGGCGTGCCGGAACCACACCCGGTCCCCGACCCGCAGCTCCTGGGCCGCCTGGCCCAGCAGCGGGGTCTGCACCTCGCCCGCGCCCTCGTCCTGCGCGTACCGCAGGCCGGCGGGCAGGTACGGCTGCGGCAGCCGGCTCGGCCCGGGAGGGCCGGAGGCGAGGTAGCCGCCGCCCAGCACCGTCACCGTGTCCGGCCCCGGCCGCCGGACGACCGGCAGCGCGAACAGGGCCGCCGGACGGCCGGTGAAACGCCGGTAGAAGTCGAACAGCCGCGGGTGGAAGAAGCCCGATCCGGCGGCGACCTCCGTGATCGCCTTCTCCCTGACCGTCGTCTCGATCGAGCCCGTGCCGCCGCCGTTGACGAACTCCAGGTCGGCGACCTGGCGCACGGCGTTCACGACGCGGCCGCGGCGCAGGATCAGCTCGCGGGCCGAGCGGGCCTGCATGACCCGGACGACGCGCGCGAAGGCGGCGTTGCCCGGCGGGGCGTCGCCCACCCCGGCGATCTGCGCCTCGTAGGCCATGAGCCCCACCAGGCGCAGCCCCGGGCGCTTGGCGATGGCCGTGGCCAGGTCGGCGGCCTCGTGGGGCTCGCGTACGGGGGAGCGGAGCGCGCCGGCCCTGAACTTGCCGCCGAGGGCGACGTAGCCGGCGTCCAGGTCGAGGGAGAGCCGCAGCTCGGCTCTGGGATGCACATCCGACACGGCCTGCTCGACGAAGTCGAGCTGCTCGCGGGAGTCGACGGTGATCGCGATCTCGGCGGCGGCCCGCGGGTCGGCGGCCAGGGCGGCGAGCGCGTGCCGGTCGGCCGTGGGGTAGGCGACCAGGATGTCGGTGAAACCCTGCCCGGCCAGCCACAGGGCCTCGGGGAGGGTGAAGGCCATGACGCCGCGGAAGCCGTCCATGGCCAGGATGCGTTCGAGGACCGCGCGGCTGCGCACGGACTTGCTCGCCACCCGGATCGGCTTGCCGGCGGCGCGGCGCACCAGGTCGGCCGCGTTGGCCCGCATGGCCGCCAGATCGAGGATCGCGAAGGGCGGTTCGAGCGCGGCGGTGGCGCGGTCGTAGCGCCGGCGGTCATCCATGTCAGCAGGGTAACGGCATATCGGGCGAATGAATATGAGTGGGGTTCATATTCCTTTCCGGAGCGCGGGAGAGGTTCACTTTCCTTGGTGCGGCCGTAATGATCGGGCAAATGGGCGGCGAGGGCGCGGTCGCGGCCCCCGCGCACCCATGTACGTCTGTCGTTGTGATGACCACGCTTCAGCAGATGGTGCCCGCAGCCATCACCGCCCAGCACCACACCGGGCTGCGCAGGGCGAGAAGGGCGCTCAGACCGGCGCGCACGCTGCCCGGCGCGCTCGTCGCGCTCGTCCTGGCCGCCGTGCTCGGCGCGACGACCGCCGAGGTGGTGACGTCGCTGCTCGGCAAGCCGCTGGGCTGGGTCCCGGTGAACGAGGCGGTCGAGCTGGCCGGCGCGCGGACCTGGCCGCAGGTCTCCTCGGCCGCGCTGCTCACCGCCGGCGCCGGGCTGCTGATGCTGCTGCTCGCGATCGTGCCGGGACGGTCCAGGACGGTCCCGGTCGAGACGTCCGACCCGCTGATCGTCATCGGCATCACCCGCGCCGGGCTGCGGCGCACCCTGCGCGCGGCCGCCCAGAAGGTCAACGGCGTGGACCGGGCCCGGGTACGGCTGCGCCGGCGCACCATCGAGGTCACCGTCGTGACCGGGCCGGAGAGCTCGGGCGCGATGCTCCGGCAGGTCGGCACGGCGGTCGGCGACCGGCTGGCCGGCGTCGGCACGCTCGGCACCGGCGAGGTCGTCGTCCGGCTGCGCAGGAAGGGCGTGTGATGCGGCAGTACACGGGCAACCGCGTCGGCCTGGCCCTGGTCGGCCTCGCCCTGCTCGCCGTGGGCGGCTACGGCTGGCTGCGCGGCCGGGGCCTGCTGTTCGACCTGCCGCGCAACGCCAAGGTGCTGCCCGCCGAGTTCGCCCGCACGCTGGCCGCCGACCCCTGGACGTTGTGGCTGCTGGCCTTCGCCATGCTGATCCTGGCCATGCTCGCCGTGCGCTGGCTGCTGCTCAGCCTGGGCTGGGGCCGCCGGGGCGCGGCCAGCGGCACCGGCACGGCCATGCTGTGCGTGGGCCTCAAGGGCGTGGACGGCCTGGGCCGGGCGGCCGTACGGGTCGCCGACAACGGCCTGCGCGTCGCCCTGACCTGCCCCTCCGACGCGGACGTCGGCGCGGTGGTGACCAAGCTCGACCAGGACATCGTCGGCCGCATCCGCCGTGAGGTGCGCGACGACGAGACGCCTGCGGTCGTCCGCGTGCACGTCCGCCGCCAACCGGCCGAGCGCCGCTGACCAGTCAACCGGCTGCTCGTAGCTGAAGGAAGAAGGCGCGACTCGGCGCCTTCGTCGTCGAATCCGATCGGGAGGTCGTCATTCACCGCATCATCGGCGCGTTCGCCGCCGCAACCCTCGCCCTCGCGCTCGCCGCGCCCGCCGCCCACGCGGCGACGGGCGACGGCTTTCCGCTGATCCCCTGCAAGATCGGGGAAGACGGCCAGATGCACTGCGTGGGGGACCACCTGCCCGGCCTGCTGGCCCAGGCGCTCAGCCCCGCGGTCGGCCTGATCTGCGTGGACAGCCACACCACCACGGTCATCTGCCGCTCATCCGCCTGACACCCGGCTCCCCGGCCCTCTCCCGCGGAGGGGGCCGGGCGGGTCTACTCGTAGTGGTAGCGAGCCTGCAGGACGACGATCTCGTCGTGCAGGACGAGATACACCAGGCGATGCTCGTCGGTGATGCGCCGGGACCAGGCGCCCGCCAACGCGTACTTGAGGGGCTCGGGCTTGCCGATGCCCTCGTAAGGATCGCGCAGGACATCCTCGACGAGCCGGTTGATGCGCTTGAGCACCTGCCGGTCAGCCGTCTGCCAGTGGACGTAGTCCTCCCAGCCCTGGCTGGTGAACGCCACCTTCACCGAGCAGCCTCGTCGCCCAGCAGCTCGTGTCGCTCATGACGCCCTTGGATCGCTTCCTGATAGGACTCGATCAGCCGGCGGGCGTTGGCCGGGGAACGTAGCAGGTAGGCCGTCTCCTGGAGTGCTTCGTACTCCTCTGCGGCCACCAGGTAGGCGCTGCCGCTCTTGGACACGATCTCCACGGCGGTGCGGTCGTTGTTGACCTCCTCGATGAGGGGGAACAGACGACGGCGAGCCTCGCTGGCGGTGATGGACATGGTCGCCTCCTCCGAGTGGTACAACTTCACGGTACCACTCGGAGGCGGGTCAGCACTCGATGACGTTGACGGCCAGGCCGCCGCGGGAGGTCTCCTTGTACTTGTCGAGCATGTCGCGGCCGGTGTCGCGCATGGTCTTGATGGCCTTGTCCAGCGCCACGTAGTGGCGGCCGTCGCCGCGCAGGGCGATCCTGGCGGCCGTGATGGCCTTGTTGGAGGCCACCGCGTTGCGCTCGATGCACGGGATCTGCACCAGGCCGCCGATCGGGTCGCAGGTCAGCCCGAGGTTGTGCTCGATGCCGATCTCGGCGGCGTTCTCCACCTGCTCGGGGGTGCCGCCCATGACCTCGGTCAGCCCGGCCGAGGCCATCGAGCAGGCCGAGCCCACCTCGCCCTGGCAGCCGACCTCGGCGCCGGAGATCGAGGCGTTCTCCTTGAACAGCACGCCGATCGCGGCCGCCGTGAGCAGGAAACGCACCACGCCGTCGTCGTCGGCGCTCGGGACGAACTTGGTGTAGTACGTCAGCACGGCCGGGATGATGCCCGCGGCGCCGTTGGTGGGGGCGGTGACGATGCGGCCGCCGGCGGCGTTCTCCTCGTTGACGGCCAGGGCGAACAGCGCCACCCAGTCCATCGCCTGCAGCGGGTCCTTCTCGGCCGACTCGGCCTGCAGCCGCCGGTGGAGCTGGTTGGCGCGGCGCTTGAC
>NZ_JBSFGJ010000045.1:0-39260 GCF_053596515.1 Nonomuraea sp. NPDC001684 | reverse complement strand
GCTGCACCGGGCCGTCGAGGCGGGCGCCGACCTGCGCGGTTACCTGGTGTGGTCGTTGCTGGACAACTTCGAGTGGGCCGAGGGCTACCGGCGCCGGTTCGGCATCGTGCACGTGGACTACGCGACGCAGAGCCGGGTGCCCAAGGACAGCGCCCTGTGGTACCGCGACGTGATCAGCAGGAACGGCCTGTAGATTTTTTCCGTGCTCTCCCTCTTGGTGCAGTCATGAGACGCCCGACGCTGGAGGCGGTTGCCGCCCGCGCGGGCGTCTCCCGCGCGACCGCCTCCAGGGTCGTCAACAACCAGACGACCGTCGCGCCGCACATCCGCGACGCCGTGCAGCGCGCCATCGACGAGCTGGGCTACATCCCCAACTCGGCGGCGCGCAGCCTGGTCACCCAGCGCACCGACTCGGTCGCGCTGGTCGTCAGCGAGCCGGGCACCCGGGTCTTCTCCGAGGACCCGATGTTCTCCACGGCGATCAGGTCGGCCAGCTACGAGCTGGAGGCGGTCAACAAGCAGGTCGTGCTGATGCTGGCCTCCTCGCCCAAGAGCCACGCCCGGGTGGAGCGGTACATCTCGGGCGGTCACGTCGACGGCGTCATGCTGATCTCCATGCACGGCGCCGACCCGCTGCCGGCCGCGCTGTCGCGCCTGCGCGTGCCCGTGGTTTCCTACGGGCGGCCGGCCGTGCCGGTCGACATCCCGTTCGTGGACAACGACAACGTGGGCGGGGCCGAGGCGGGCGTCCGGCACCTGGTCGAGTCCGGGCGGCGCAGGATCGCCACCATCGCCGGCCCGCAGGACATGATCGCCGGCCAGGACCGGCTGACCGGCTACCGCAACGTGCTGCGCGACTCCGACCGCCGCTCGATCGTGGCCGTGGGCGACTTCACCCGGGAGTCGGGCGCGATCGCGATGCGCCAGCTCCTCGGCGACGACCCCGCGCTCGACGCCGTGTTCGTGGGCAACGACCTGATGGCGGTCGGCGCGCTCCAGGCGCTGCGCCAGGCCGGGCGGCGGGTGCCCGACGACGTCGCGGTGGTGGGGTTCGACGACATCGAGGCGGCCAAGTACACCGAGCCGCCGCTGACCACGCTGCGCCATCCGATCGCCGAGCAGGCGGCGGCCATGGTCCGGCTGCTGCTCGGCCTGTTCGAGGGCGGCTCGCGGGAACCGGTGATCCTGCCGACCGAGCTGGTGGTCCGTGAGTCGGCCTGAGCCCGCCGGCGCCGCCCGGGTGATCTCCGCCGGCGAGGCCGTGGCCGCCGCCGTCGCGGTGGCCGAGGCGCACGGCGTCACGGTGCGCGAGCCCGTCGTGCTGAAGGACTCCTACAACCTGCGGATCCACCTGCGGCCGGCGCCGGTCGTGGCGCGGGTGCCCACGGTCACCGCGCTGGCCCGGCTCCGGCCCGAGGAGGCGATGCGGCGGGAGCTGGCGGTCGTGTCGTTCCTGCACGAGCTGGGGGCGCCGGTCGTGCCGCCGAGCGACCTGCTGCCCGCGCGGGTGCACGAGAGCGGCGGGGCGCTGGTGTCGTTCTGGCGGCACGTCGAGCACGACGGGTCGCGGCCGGTGACGCCCGAGGTGTTCGGGCGGGCGCTGCGCGAGCTGCACGAGGCGCTGCGCGGCCATCCCGGCGCGCTGCCGCGCCTCGGGCCGGTCCTCGACGAGACCGGGCACCTGCTCCGGGTGCTCTCCGCCGACCTGGAGCCGGCGGTGTCGGCCCGGCTCGCCGAGGCCCGCGCCGGGCTGGCGGCCCGGCTGCCGGACGGCGGGCAGGCCGTGCACGGCGACGCCCATCCGGGCAACCTGCTGGTCACGCCCGACGGCCTGCTGTGGAACGACTTCGAGGAGACCACGTACGGGCCCGTGGGCTGGGACCTGGCCTGCCTGCTCGGCACCGTGCGGCTCGACGGCCGCGCGGCCGTGCGCGCCTACGGCGCCGACCCCGGTGACCCGGCCCTGACGGTGTTCGCCGAGGCGCGGGCCCTGCAGGCCGTCCTGTGGACGCTGGTCAGGGCGCGGCGCTTCCCCGAGGAGCGGCCCGCCGCCCGCGCCGTCCTCGACAGCTGGTTGCGCGACCCCACCGGCCGTTCTCACTGACCGGGCCCGTGCTCAGACCCGTTGTCAGACCGGCACGACGCCCTGCGCCGGGCCGAGGAAGTAGCCGCCGGTGGCGTCGAGCACGTGGCCGGTGATCCACCGGGCGTCCGGCCGGGCCAGCAGGGCCACGGCGTCGGCGATGTCCTCAGGACGGCCGATGCGGCCGAGCGCGGTGACCTCGGTGACGCGCCGCTCGGCGACGCCGTTGTGGTCCTCGCGCAGCCAGGCGTTCATGTCGGTCTCGGTGACGCCCGGGGAGACGGTGTTCACGGTGATGCCGCGCGGGCCGAGCAGCGGGGCCAGGGTGAAGCCGAGCGTGTCCAGCGCGCCCTTGGTCATCGAGTACACGACGTCGGGCAGCGCGATGCGCACGACCGCCGAGGACACGTTGATGATCCGGCCGCCGTCGTTCAGCAGCGGCAGCGCCCGTTCGATGACGAAGTACGGCGCCCGCACGTTCACCGCGAACACCCGGTCGAACTGCTCGGGCGTGACCGAGTTCAGCACTCCGCCCAGGATGGCGGCGTTGTTCACCACGATGTCCAGCCGGTCGTCGCGCAGGCCGTCGAACAGGGCGTCCACGCCGTCCTCGAAGGCGGCCCTGACCGCGTACGCCTGTCCGCCGGCGTTCTCGATCTCGGCGACCGTCTCCTTCGCCAGGTCGTCGTTGGTGGCGTAATGGACGATCACCCGGGCGCCGCCGGCGGCCAGGCGGCGCGCCACGGCCCGTCCGATGCCGCGCGAGGCCCCCGTGACCAGCGCGGTCCTGCCTGCGAACTCACTCATGACGTGCTCCTTCATCGGTGGAGCTCCATCGTGCGGCGGGGACGTCACGGGCGTCCAAGACCGGCTGTTATAGCTTCTTGCTATGGATGCCCATATCCGGGATCTGCGGTATTTCGTGGCGGTCGCGGAGGAGTTGAGCTTCACGCGGGCGGCCACCGAACGGCTGTTCATCTCCCAGCCCTCGCTGAGCAGGCAGATCAGGCAGCTTGAGCTGTCCATGCGGGCCAGGCTGTTCGACCGCGACCGGCGGACCGTCGCGCTGACCGACGCCGGGGCCGCGCTGCTGCCGCTGGCCCGGCGGATCATCGAGCAGTGGGAGGACGCGCGGCGCGCGGTGGCCTCGGCGCGCGAGGAGCGCACGCTGACCGTGGGGTTCCAGACGCGGATCGGGCGGGGGCTGGTGCCGTCCATCGTGGAGGCGCTGCCGGGGTGGGAGCTGCGCTTCCGCCAGATCACCTGGGCCGACCCGACCGTGGGACTGGGCGACGGGCAGGTGGACGTCGCGGTCGCCTGGCTGCCCGTCCCCGGCGACGGCGTCTACGACTGGACGGTGGTGAGCACCGAGGAGCGGTGGGTGGCGCTGCCCGCCGGGCACCGGCTGGCCGGGCGGGCGGAGATCGGGCTGGCCGAGCTGGCCGGCGAGCCGTTCGTCGCGCTGCCGCGCACGGCGGGGCCGATGCGGGACTTCTGGCTGGCCGCCGACCGGCGCACCGGCCCGGCACTGGTCGGGGCGGAGGCGGAGACGGCGGAGGAGGCGTTCGAGGTGGTGGCGTCGGGGCGGGCCGTCGCGCTGGTCTCGGCCGGGAACGCCGAGCTCTACCGGCGCGACGACGTGGTGGCGCGGCCGGTGACCGGGCTGCCGCCGAGCAGGCTGGCCATCGTGTGGCGGCGCGACGACCGCAGGCCGTCGGTGCGCGCGCTGGTACGGGAGTTCGTCCGCTGCCTGTGCCCATGACACGGCGCCCAGGGTCAGGTCGGGATGGTGGCGCGGGCCTCCTCGACGTGGACGGCGACGCGGTCGGCGCCGCACGACTCGGCCAGGGCACGGGCCTCGTCGGCGAGCGCCAGGGCCTCGTCGTGCCGCCCCTGGGCGACCGCGATGTGGATCAGCCCGACCTGGTTGGACGCGACCCCGGCCGGCGACCCGAGCTCCCGGCGCAGCCGCGACGACTCCGTCAGCCTCTCGCGCGCCTCGTCGAGCCGCCCGGACCGGTGGGCCGCGATCCCCTGGTGCCTGAGCACCTCCGCGAGCGTGACCAGGTCCCCCGTCTCGGCGGCCAGTTCCCCGGCACGCCGGAGGAGGGGCAGCGCGCGGTCGAGATCGCCTGCGACGACCTGGTGGTAACAGCCCTCCCAGAACGCCGACTCCCCCTCGCCGCGCCGGTCGCCGACCGCTTTGAACAGCGCGCCGGCCCGTTCGAACAGCGGCAGCTCGCGCGGGTCCGCCTCGCCACCCTGCACGAAGCGCACGTGCAGGACCCGGCCCCTGGCCAGGCACAGCGCGGCCTCGACCGCGTCCAGTTCACGGTCGGACGCGGCGAGCGCGGCGTCGTCCCCTGCGTAGATCCCGCGTTCGTAGAGCCCTTTGGCCCGCTCGATCCACATTCGCCCGAATGTACGGGAAGCAGGGGCCGGGCGCACGTGAGGGCGAGGTCAGCCGCGGGCCCGCGCCGTCGAGGCCCTGACCACCAGCTCCGGCTCGAACAGCAGCTCGTCGGCGGGCACCACGGCCTTGTCGATCTGGGCCACCAGCAGGTCGACGGCGGCCCGGCCCATCGCGTCGATCGGCTGGCGGACCGTGGTCAGCGGCGGCTCGGTGCAGTTCATCAGCGCCGAGTCGTCGAAGCCGATGACCGAGACGTCCCCCGGCACGTCGAGGCCGGCCCGCCTGGCCGCCCTGACCGTGCCGAGCGCGAGCAGGTCGCTGGCGCAGATCACGCCGGTCACGCCCTGCTTGACCAGCCTGGACGCGGCCGCGTGCCCGCCTTCCAGGGAGAACATCGTGTGCTCGACGAGTTTCGGGTCGCCGCCCCGGGCCTGGAACGTCTCCAGCTTGCGCCGGGAGGGCATGTGGTCCTTCGGGCCGAGCACCATGCCGACGCGTTCGTGGCCGAGCGCGCGCAGGTGGGACAGGGCCATCTCGGCGGCCACCACGTCGTCGCAGGAGACCTGCGGGAAGTCCAGCCGCTCGACGGCCGCGTTGACCAGGACGGTCGGCAGCTTGCGCTCGTGCAGCAGCTCGTAGTGGTCGTGCGAGGCGTCGGCCTGGGCGTAGAGGCCGCCGGCGAAGACCACGCCGCTGACCTGCTGCTGGAGCAGCAGATCGACGTAGTCGGCCTCGGAGACGCCGCCGACCGTGCGGGTGCAGAGCACGGAGGTGAAACCCTGCTGGGCCAGCGCGCCGCCGACGACCTCGGCGAAGGCGGGGAAGATCGGGTTCTGCAGCTCGGGGAGCACCAGGCCGACCAGGCGGGCCCGGTCGCCGCGCAACTGGGTGGGACGTTCGTAGCCGAGCACGTCGAGCGCGGTCAGCACGGCCTCGCGGGTGGCGTCGGAGACCCCCGGCTTGCCGTTGAGCACGCGGCTCACCGTCGCCTCGCTCACCCCGACCTTCTTCGCCACCTCTGCGAGTCGTCGCGTCATGCGCAAACTATACGGCCTTGCGCGCAAGCGCTTGCGATCACTTACGTAGCCTCCGCCGTCCCTTCCCGCTCCCGCCCAGGACGGCCTTTCCGGCGATTTCGGCGCATCGGGCGGCGGAATTGCGGGGTGCCGCACGACAATGGCCAGTCAAATGTTTGCGCAATCACGTCAAGCGGTTGCGAAATTCTGCGTCACAGCTCCGCCCTGGACGGCAAGCCTTGCCAGTCGCTCACACTCGTCATCGCCGCCGCGCTCAGCAGCGCGCCCCGGTGCAGCCGTTCCTGCGGCGTGAGGCCGTCGAGCGCGGCGCTGATGTAACCGGCCGCGAACGCCTCGCCCGCGCCCGCCATGTCCACGACGGGCACCTGCGGGACGGCCACGTCGTAACGCATGCGGTCGGCGCGCACGCTGGCGCCCTTGGCGCCCCGGTCCACCACGACCTCGCGCTCGGGGGTGAGGGCGGGCTTGACCAGGTCCAGCTCGTCCTGGGCGAGGAAGAGCAGGTGGGACCGGCAGGCCAGCTCGCCGAGCACCTCCTCGGCCTCCCGGACCGAGGGCCACAGCTCGGGCACGTAGTCGACGGAGAAGGAGATCATCACCCCGGCCGTCCGCGCCGCGCTCATGGCGGCGTGCACGGCGTCGAGCGCGTCCCTGCCCAGGGCCGCCGTGACGCCGGTCACGTGCAGCATCTTGGCGGCGCCCACCCGGTCCATCGGCACGTTGCCGGGCGACAGCCGGGACCCGGCCGAGCGGGTGCGGTACTGGGCGGTCACCGGCTCGCGGCCGACGCGCACCTCCCTGAGCACCATCCCGGTCCGCGCCCCCTCGACCACCCGCACGTCCTCGACGTCCACGCCCTCGCCCCTGAGCACGGTCAGCGCCCTGGCGCCCAGCTCGTCGTCCCCCACCCGGGCGGCGTACGCGCATCGGTGACCCAGCCTGGACAGGGCGATCACCAAGGTGAACTCGGGGCCGCAGACGTCCAGCCTGGCCTCGTTCTCGTGCCGCACCCGGCCGCTGGAGACCACCCCGAGCGGCTCACCCAGCGCGTAGACGTCCGTCATGAGCCAGACTAAAGTTGGTCACGACTACGCCGAATGATTTTTTCGCATAAGTCCTGGTTAGGACCGTGATCAAATATTTTCTGTATCTTTAGCGAACCTTTTCCCCAACTCGTGCCTCAAAGTAGTAGAGGAAGCCGGCGCGCCCCGGCGCCGGCTTCGAGTCGATACGGGGAGAGGAATCAGCACCCTCATGAGAAAGATCGCAGTAGGAATCATCACCGCCTTCGTCGGCGGGGCCATGTTGGTTTCCGGCGCGGGCGCCGCCTCCGCCACCGCTACCAGGCACGCCACGGAACTCAAGATCCGTGACATCACCCCCAACCCGGTCGTGGTGAAGGCCGGCAGCGAGACCACCGCGTACTTCGACATCGGGGCCAGCTCCGACGTCCAGAAGGTCACGCTGAGCGTGTCGCCGGAGGGCGACGTCCGCACCTTCCGCGCCAAGGACGTCAAGGACCTCGAGGGCTGGCGCTTCGCCGTCCCGTTCAACGAGGGCGACTTCGCCGGCAAGTGGAAGGCCACCGCCGTGGCCTTCGACAAGGACAACAAGCAGGTCGCCACCGACTCCGCGTTCTTCAACGTCGAGATCCAGAAGGGCAAGGCCGACACCCGCATCACGCGCTTCACGGCCGACCCCTACAAGGTCCGTCAGGGCCGCTCGATCTACTTCTCCGGTCGCCTTCAGGTCGATGACGAAGGCTGGGAGGGTCTGCGCGGCGAGAAGGTGAGCGTCTACTACCGCGCCAACGGCTCCAGCGGCTGGAAGTGGGTCGCCTCGGCCAAGACCTCCTGGGGCGGCAAGTTCGCCACCAAGACCCGCGCCTGGAAGAGCGGCACGTTCAAGGCCGTCTTCGAGGGTGACGACGAGCTCAACAGCTCCGAGAGCCGTCGCGACTACGTCAAGGTCTACCGCTCCTGGCACCACCGCTGATTGATCGCCGAGGCCCGGTTCCCCTGGTGGGAGCCGGGCCTCCGGCTTTTCCGGATTCTTTTTGCCGCCGGAGAGGTTTATCGATCAGCCGATCGCCGCATGGACTGTCCCATTTGCAAAGGAGGCGGCCCGCCGCCTCGCGGACACGGCGTCGATCCGACAGGAGCCCCCCCTATGCCCCACCCCCTGATCGCCCTCGTCCTGAGCCTGACGAGCACGTTGGGGGCGGCCCCTTCGGTCCGTTACGAACCCGCCGGCACGGCCCGCGAGCAGCACGCCAGGAAGCTCCTGAAGGACAGCGGCGTGCTGCGCACCCGGCTCGGCGGCGTCCAGGTCGTCGCCCGCGGCTGCGACGCGCCCCGCGCCACCTGGAACGGCGACCGGCGGCGGATCACGATCTGCTATTCGCTGGTCGCCAAGATCGACCGCACGCTCACCGGCGTCTCCGAGACGGAGGAGGCCGACCGGCGCACCACCGCCGCCCGCGTGGACGGCGCCCTGGCGGCCCTCTACCACCACCAGCTCGGCCACGCCCTGGCCGCGCTCAACGGCCTGCCCGCCGACGAGCCGCAGGCCGACCGGTTCGCCGCGCTGACGCTCGCGGCGCGCGACGGCGGCCACGTCGTGGCCGCCGCCGAGGCCCGCCACCTGCTGGCCGCCCACACCCATGCCGACCATCTGTCGGGGACGGCCGCCTCCGCCACGTTCGCCTGCCTCCTGTACGGCGCCGACCCCGTCAAATACGCCCGCATCGCCAAGGGCGGCTGGGTGCCGGCCGAGCGTGTCCCGTCGTGCCGCGCCGAGTACGAGCGGGCCAGGGCGGAACTGGGGTCGCTGGCAGTGAAAGTCGGGGCCTGAGGGGTACGTCCGGATGTATGGCTGAGGAGCTGCTCAGAGACTTCGACCCGTTCGACATCTTCGACACCGAGGCGGCCCGGCTCGACCGGTTCTTCGACGGGCTCGACGAGGCGGGCTGGGCGCGTCCGTCCCGCTGCGCCGGGTGGTCGGTGCGCGACGTGCTGGCCCATCTGGCGGGTGAGGAGGCGTACAACCACGCCTGTCTCGACGGCACCGTGCAGGAGCTGCTGACCCGGGTGGCCGCCGAGGGGGTGACCGGGTTCAACGACTTCAACGAGTGGTCCGTACGGCAGCGCCGCGACCTGCCCGTCGAGGAGGTGCTCCAGGAGTGGCGCACCAAGAACGGCGAGACGCGCGAGCGCATGCGCGCCCTCGGCCCCGACGCGCTGATCGACACGGCGGCGGGCCCGTACCCGGTGGGGTTGCAGACCTTCCACTACGACTCCGAGTACGCCACCCACGCCGACGACGTCGGCGCGCCGGTGGCGCCGGAGGAGATCGACGACCGGACGTTCTGGCGGGTCGCCGTCGGGCGCTTCGTGCTGGCCGAGCAGGAGTCGAGGGCGCAGGTGGAGCAGACGGCCGAGCAGATCTGGGTGAGCGTCGACCAGGGCAGCGCGTCGCTGTCGTACCCGGAGTTCGTGGAGGCCACCGTGGGGCGGCTGCCGACCGACGGGCTCGACCCGCGGGTCGCCGCCGCGCTGCGGTGCCTGGCCTGAGAGGAGAGCGGGATGTGGCTGCGCAACCGCGCGGGCACCGAGCCGGTGACGGCGCGCAGCCCACTGCGCGCGAGGCGGGTGCTGTCGTGGATCGCCCTGGTCGTCGCCGCTGCCGCAGCGGTCTTCTTCGTGACCCGCGCGATGGCCACGGGACAGCAGGTGTGGGTCTGGGAGGCCGCCCTGGCCGCCGCGGTGGCCGTGGTGGCCGCCGTGGACCTGGCGGTGCTCAGACGCCGGCGCGCCGGCCCGTCAGGCGGCGGGCACGCCCGGTCGGCCGGGGAGCACGGCGGGTCAGGTGACGGGCACGGCGGGTCAGGTGGTGAGCACGGCCAGCAGGAGCAGCAGGATCACCGCGGCGGCCACCCCGAAGATGATCCAGACATGGGTCAGCGCCCACACCCGTAGCCGGTCACCGCAGGCCTGCGGGTAGTCGATACCGTCGGACTCGATCCTGTTGATCGCCGCCACGCGCCGGGCCAGTTCGGGGTCGTCCCGTTCGAGGCCCTGCTCGATCTCAGCGAGGATGCGGCGTTCCCTTCCAGAGAGACCCATCGCGATCACCATTGCTCCCACGCCGGTGAAAGCCTTGTACCCACCAGTAGCCCCAGCATGCCCGCCCGGCGCCTCCTTGGCGTGACATGCCGAAACCCCCGGCCGTTCCGGCAGGAAGGCGCGGAACGGACGGGGGCGGGTCAAGCCTTGGCTGTCATTTCTTGCCGTAGCGCTGGTTGAAGCGCTCGACGCGGCCCTCGGTGTCGAGGACGCGGCTGCGGCCGGTGTAGAACGGGTGGCTGGCCGACGACACGTCGACGTCCACGACCGGGTAGGTCCTGCCGTCCTCCCACTCGACGGTCCTGCTGCTCGTCAGGGTCGAGCGGGTGAGGAGGGCGAAGCCGGCGCTCGGGTCGCGGAAGACGACCGGACGGTACGAGGGGTGCAGGTTCTTCTTCATGCCCCTCTCAACCGAATGGCAATGGTTTTCATTCCCTCGCTTCGGGGTCCATCCCGAGGACGGTCCGGCCGCCGTCCACGGGGATCGTCGCCCCGTTGACGAACGAGGCGTCCGGCGAGAGCAGGTGCGCCACGACCGCGGCCACCTCGCCGGGGAAGGCGACCCGGCCCAGGGGGTGCACCCTGGCCATCTGGCGCTCGACGTCCACCACTTCGTCCGCGGTCCTGGAGGCCAGGAAGTCCTCGTAGCGTTCGGTGGCCACCGAGCCGGGCGCGACGGCGTTGACCCTGATGCCGTACCGGCCGTACTCGACGGCCAGCGACCTGGTCAGGCCCTCGGTCGCGGCCTTCGCGGTGGCGTAGGGCAGGCTGCCGGGCACCGCCCGCGTGGCCTGGTGGGAGGTGACGTTGACGATCGCGCCCGGCGTGCCCGCCGCGAGGAAGCGGCGGACGGCGACCGCGCAGCCCACCAGCGCCAGGTCCAGGTTGGCCGCGATCAGCTGCCTGACCTCCGCGATCGGGGCGTCGTGCACGGAGGCGTCACGGAAGATCGCCGCGTTGTTGACCCAGCCCGCCAGTGTGCCGGCCTCCTCGGCCCGGTCGGCGGCCCAGGAGACCAGTTCCTCGTCGGCCGCGTCGCCCACCACGGGGATGACGCGGGGGCCCGTCCAGGACAGCGAGCCGCCGTCGCGGTCGATGACGACGACGGTGTCCTTCTCCCCCAGGAGCCGCTGGACCACGGCCTTCCCGATGCCACGCCCGCCGCCGGTCACCACGTAGGAAAGACTCATGCGTCCGACGCTACTCCGTCCCGGAGTGACCCTTGTCACCGTATTTCCGGCTGGTGAACGGGAACGAACCAATGCGTGATCGCCATACCCGGTCCGAGGTCGCCGGCCCGCGTGGTAGGAGCGCTCGCGATCACGCAGACGGCCGGCTACGGCGTGCTCTACTACGCGTTCTCGGTGTTCATCCCGCCGATGGCCCGTGACCTGCGGACCGGGGTCGCCCAGCTCACCGGCGCGATCACGGTGTCGGTGCTGGTGTCCGCGCTGGTGGCCCCCTTCGTCGGACGCTGGCTCGACCGGCACGGCGGGCGCGCGCTGATGACGGCCGGGTCGCTGCTGGGCGGGCTCGCGGTGCTGGCCTGGTCGCAGGTGCGCACCGTGACGCAGCTCTACCTGGTGTGCGCGGCGCTCGGGATCGCCTCGGCCATGGTGCTCTACGAGGCCGCCTTCGCGGTGATCGTCGCCTGTTTCGACCCGGCCAGGCGGGCCCGCGCGCTGCTCGCCGTGACGGTGGTGGCCGGGTTCGCCTCCAGCATCTTCCTGCCGCTGACGGGGTTCCTCGTGGACCGGTACGGCTGGCGGCAGGCGCTGGTCGTCCTGGCCGCCGGGTACGCGCTGACGGCCGTGCCGCTGCACGCGCTGGCCGTGCGGGGGCGGGGGGCGTCCGCGCCGCCGGCCCGGCGTCGCGCGATCGTCGGCTCCGCGCTGCGCGAACGGCCGTTCTGGCTGCTGGTGGCCGCCTTCCTGGCCCAGACGGGCGCGGTGGCGGTCATGGGGGTGCTGCTGGTGACGTATCTGATCGCGCTCGGGCATCCGCCTTTGTTCGCGGCGAGCGTGGCCGGGCTGCTCGGCGTGTTGTCGGTGACCGGGCGGCTGGTCACGACGGGGCTGCAGAGCCGGTGGCCGGTGGCGCTGGTCACGGCGGCGATGTTCGCCGTTCAGGGGGTGGCGGCGCTGCTGCTGCCGCTGGCGGGCGACAGCGTGGCGGGGGCGATCGCCGGGGTGGTGCTGTTCGGGCTGGGGTTCGGGGTGGCCACGATCGCCCGTCCCGCCCTGCTGGCCGACCGGTACGGCACGGCCGCGTACGCGACGCTGAGCGGCGCGCTCGCCCTGCCCGTCACGGTGTCCAAGGCCGTGGCCCCGCTGCTGTCGGCGGCGGTGGCGCAGGTCGCCGGATACCCGGCGGTGATGGCCTCGGTGGCGGCGGCCTGCGTGCTCGGAGCGCTCTCGCTGGTGGCCTACGATCGGTACGGGCGGGCGCCGGAGCGACAGGCCGCGCTGCCCGCCGAGCCGACCTGAGACCCGCGGTCCGCCGTCGGCGGAACTGACGGAACGTCGGCCGACGACCACGTAAGGTAGCCGCATGGATACCCCCACCGAGGCTCTCCACCGCGTCTTCGGTTACGACTCGTTCAGGGCGGGTCAGCAGGAGATCATCGACCACGTCGTCGCCGGCGGCGACGCGCTGGTGCTCATGCCCACCGGCGGCGGCAAGTCGCTGTGCTACCAGATCCCGGCGCTCGTGCGCCCGGGGGTGGGGGTCGTCGTCTCGCCGCTGATCGCGCTCATGCAGGACCAGGTCGACGCGCTGCGCGCGCTCGGCGTGCGGGCCGGTTTCCTCAACTCCACCCAGGACTTCGACGAGCGCCAGCTCGTGGAGGCCGAGTTCCTGGCCGGCGAGCTCGACCTGCTCTACCTCGCCCCCGAGCGGCTGCGCGTCGAGGCCACGATGCGGCTGCTGGCCAAGGGCGAGATCTCGTTGTTCGCCATCGACGAGGCCCACTGCGTGGCGCAGTGGGGCCACGACTTCCGCCCCGACTACCTCGCCCTGTCGGAGCTGCGCGAGCGCTGGCCGCAGGTGCCGCGCATCGCGCTGACCGCCACCGCCACCCCGGCCACCCACGCCGAGATCTCCACCCGGCTCGGCCTCGACCAGGCCCGTCATTTCGTGGCCGGCTTCGACCGGCCCAACATCCACTACCGCATCACGTCCAAGAGCGACCCCAAGCGGCAGCTCCTCGACTTCCTGCGAACCGAGCACCCGGGCGACTCCGGCATCGTCTACTGCCTGTCGCGCTCGTCGGTGGAGAAGATCGCCGCGTTCCTGGCCGACCACGGCATCGCGGCGGTGCCGTACCACGCCGGGCTCGACGCCCGCACCCGCGCCGCCCACCAGTCCCGGTTCCTGCGGGAAGACGGGCTGATCGTGGTCGCCACCATCGCGTTCGGCATGGGCATCGACAAGCCCGACGTGCGTTTCGTCGCCCACCTCGACCTGCCCAAGTCGGTCGAGGGCTACTACCAGGAGACCGGCCGCGCCGGGCGCGACGGCCTGCCCGCGACCGCCTGGATGGCCTACGGCCTGCAAGACGTCGTCCAGCACCGGCGCATGGCCCTGGAGGGCGACGAGGCCCACCGCCGCCGCCAGGTCCTGCACCTCGACGCCATGCTGGCGCTGTGCGAGACGGCCGGCTGCCGCCGGGTCATGCTGCTCGACTACTTCGGGCAGAAGGGCGCCGAGCCCTGCGGCAACTGCGACACCTGCCAGAGCCCGCCCGAGTCCTGGGACGGCACGATCGCCGCCCAGAAGGTGCTGTCCACCGTGCTGCGGCTGAAGCGGGAGCGCGGCCAGAAGTTCGGCGTCGGGCAGGTGGTCGACATCCTGCTCGGCAAGAAGACGGCCAAGGTGCTCCAGCACGGCCACGACTCGCTGAGCGTCTTCGGCGTGGGCACCGACCTGGGCAACGCCGAGTGGCACGGCGTGGCCCGGCAACTGCTGGCGCAGGGCCTGCTCGCGGTGGAGTCCGACCACGGCACGCTGGTGCTCACCGACGCCAGCGCCGACGTGCTGCGCGGGCAGCGGGAGGTGCCGTTGCGCCGCGACACGGCCCGTCCGGCGTCCCGGTCGTCCAGGTCGTCGTCCGGGTCGTCCGGGGCGAAGGGCCAGCCGGCCGCCGAGCTGCCCGCCGAGGCGGCGCCGCTGTTCGAGCGGCTGCGGGCCTGGCGGGGCGCGGTCGCCAAGGAGCAGGGCGTGCCCGCGTACGTCATCTTCCACGACGCCACACTGCGGGAGATCGCCACGTTGTCGCCGTCCTCGCTGGCTGAGCTGAGCAGGGTCAACGGGGTCGGGGAGAACAAACTCGCCAAATACGGGGACCAGGTCCTGGAGGTCGTCGGGGCTGCGGCCGCCGAAGACGCCTGACGCCGTCCCGCTCAGCTCCGGAGGGCCACGGTTCGGGGTGATGGCGACGGCCGCACGAAGAACGGTCGTCGCCATCACGCTGGCCGACCTGGTCGAGGCGCGTGGCCCGCGACCGGCCGGACGGATGCCGGGCCCCGGTGTCCCTCTTTGATCGTACGGGGTGCCGCCGCCGGGTGGGGGGCCGGTCATGCCGTCAGTTCGGCCGGCGGCCGAGGTAGGCGAGGAGGTGGTCCTGGGCGGTGCCCAGCGGGGGCGGCCGCAGCCGGGCGCCGAACCGGACCGGGCGGTCCTCGTCGGTGACGAAGAGATGGGCCAGGTCCAGCAGCTCTTCGGCGAGGGCGTGCGGGATCGGGCGGTGTTCACCGCAGGCCCGCGCGATGTCCCAGCCGTGCACGGTGATCTCGATGGCGCCCGCCGCGGCCACCATCGGCGTCGTCATGGGCACGTCCCCCACCGCGACCATCCCGGCCTGGATCGTGCCCGTCCACGTGCCGAGCACCTCCGTCGCGCCGTCCCTGAGCAGCAGCGCCGGGTTCCCGCACACCGGCCCGCCGACCGGCACGGGCCTGCGGGCGGGGGCGATGCGGCCGAGCGCGGCCTCGTTCAGGGCCTCGAAGGAGTCCTGCATGTGGTCCAGGAGCTCCTGGAGGTTCCAGCGGGAGCACGGGGTGGGCCGGCACAGGACGTGTGGGCTCACCACGCGCAGGCTGCCCAAGGTGTAGTGGATGGCCCTCTCCAGCAACGCCACCCCTGCCGTCAACGCCCGCGCCCGTTCGTCCATGTCGCCTCCTCGGTTCATACAGACCGCACGGAAGTCCAAAAATCATCGCCCCACCACCGACCGCCACACCCACTCCCGAATTGCCAACCTTGGGGCGGGTGGGCGTGGAGCGGGCGGCGCATGTCCCGTTGGAACCTCTGGGCGGGTGGGCGTGGAACGGGCGGCGCATGTCCCATTGGAACCTCTGGGCGGGTGGGGGTGGGGCGGGTGACGTAGGTCCCAGTGGAACCTTTTGGGGGCGTGGGGGGTAGGTGAGGGCATGAGGAAGATGGCGGTGATTTCGGTGGCGGTGCTGCTGGCAGGGGTTGGATGTGCCGGAGGTGGCGGTCCTGGGAGGGGGGCGGGGGCGAGTGGTGGTGCCGGGGCCTCGTTCGGAGGTGCGGGGAGCAGCGCGGACTCCTCGGTGAGTGCGTCTTCGGGGATCCCAGCAGGCGAAGGTGGGAGCGGGAGCCCAAGCCCGACCGCCGATGCCGCCCCGGCGCCCGTCTCCAACCTGAGCACCGAGGCCAACCGGGCTCCGGACTCGGGGCCCGGACTGAGCACCGATGCCGGCTCCCTTCCCGGCCCGAGCCTGAGCCCTGCCCCCACCCAGAGGACCGACACGCGGCCGAGCCCTGGAGCTGGGGTGGAGTTCGGTGGGAGGGGGAGGTCGAGTGCCAAGGGTGAGCGAGTGGGGTGCCGGGGGGCGTTGGTGGTCGGCGGGGGTGGGTTTCCGGAGGTGCGGGGGGTGTCGGCGGACGCCGAGGTGTGGGGGTTGTTGTTCGTGTCCAAGCTGCCGCTTCGCCGGAAGGAGACCACCAAGATCGTGTGGCGGATGACCGGGGACGGGCCGCTGACGGTCAGGGCGTCCCTTCCTGACGGCACCGCCGCCCGCCTCGCCTGGGGGCCCGAGGAGCACGGCGGGTCGTCCTGGCACCGGCCGGGGGACGAATGGGGCACCGGCCTCGTCTTCCCCAAGCCCGGCTGCTGGAAGATCGAACTCAGCCGCACCCACGGCAAGGGCCACCTCTGGCTACCGGTCGCCTGACACCACCCGGCGACCCACCGCACAACTACGCCTGGCTACCGGCCGGTCAGCGCCCAGCGAGCCCCTCCCTGGCTGCCGGTGGCCCACCAGTCAGGGGCTGTAGCCCTCGTTACCGGTTGCTCAGGGCTCGGTCTACGAAGGTTTGGAGGTCGGTGAGGACCTCGTCCTTGTTGGTTTCGTTGAAGACCTCGTGGCGGGCGCCGGCGTAGATGCGTTCGGTCAGGTCGGTGCCCCTGACCGCCTCCACCCCGACCCGGCTGCCGGCCAGCGGTACGAGCTGGTCGTCGTCGCCGTGCACCCACAACGTGGGCAGGGCGCCGAACGTGCCGCCCTTGGCGATGGTGTCCAGCATCGCGGCGAACGCCTCCACCGTGGCCCGCTTGAACGGCCCGTGCCAGACCAGCGGGTCGTCCGCGTACGCCGCCCCCACCGACGGGTCGCGGGAGAGCGTGGCCGGGTCGATGGGGATGTCGGGCAGCTCGTCGAGCGCCATCAGCGCGGGGATGACCGCCCACTCGCCGATCACCGGGCCCGACAGCACCAGCGCGGTCAGGCCCTCGGCGTAGCGCTGGGCGTACCGGGCGGCGATCATGCCGCCCATGGAGTGGCCGATCAGCACGACCGGGACGCCGGGGTGGTCGGCCCTGGCGCGCTCCTCGACGGCGTGCACGTCGGTGACGACGTCCTCGAAGTCCTCGACGAGCACGCGTTCGCCCGCCGACCTGCCGTGGCCCATGTGGTCGAGTCCGTAGACGGCGGCGCCGTGCCGGACGAGACGGTCGGCGACGTACTCGTAGCGGCCGATGTGCTCGCCGTATCCGTGGACCAGGAGGGCGAGGTAGCGCGGCCGGTCGTGCGGCCATTCGCGGACGACGTTCAGCCCCCGCGTGCCGGTGAAGGTGTGCTCTCGCGACTCGGCCATGAACTTCCTCTCCCATCCAGCCACGACGTCCGAAAACCGCTGACTTCCGCGGGCGCGCCGGTGTTGTAGAGAGTATGGACATCCACACCATCATCGACAGTCCGCTGGGCGAGATTCTCCTCGTCGGCGACGGCGCGGGACGGCTGACCCGCGTGTCGTTCGACGTGGGCGCGCCGCCCGGACGCCGGGAGCCGGCCGCCTTCGGGGAGGCCGAACGGCAGCTCGGCGAGTACTTCGCGGGCGGGCGCACCTCGTTCGACCTGCCCCTGGCCGCCCGCGGGACGGCGTTCCAGCAGCGGGTGTGGGCCGAGGTGGCGGCGCTGCCGTACGGGACGACGACCAGCTACGGCGAGCTGACCGCCCGCGCCGGCGTGGCGCGGGACCGGGTCCGCGCGGTCGGCGCGGCGATCGGCGCGAACCCGCTGCTCGTCGTGGTCCCCTGCCACCGGGTGGTCGCCGCGGACGGCGCGCTGACCGGCTACGCGGGCGGCCTGGAACGCAAGTGCGACCTGCTCACCCTCGAAGGCGTCCTGCAGCCGCAGCTCTGGAGCGTGTCGTCATGACGCCGCAGGTCGACGGGGCCGACTGGCAGCGGCTGGCCGGTGAGCTCGACGCCCACGGCTGCGCGCTGACGCCGCGGCTGCTCTCGCCCGGGGAGTGCGCGGAGATCTCCGGCCTGTACGACGAGGCCGGCCGGTTCCGCTCGACGGTCGACATGGCCCGCCACCGGTTCGGCTCCGGCCAGTACCGGTACTTCCGCCGGCCGTTCCCGCCGCTGGTCGAGGAGTTGCGGGCGGCGTTCTATCCGCAGCTGCTGCCGATCGCCCGCGACTGGGCGGCCCGGCTGGGGCAGCCCGCGCCCTGGCCGGACGACTTCGCCGAGTGGCTGGACAGGTGCCACGCGGCGGGACAGACCAAGCCGACCCCCATCCTGCTGCGCTACCGGGAGAACGACTGGAACGCGCTCCACCGCGACCTGTACGGCGACCTCGTGTTCCCGCTGCAGGTCGTGATCGGGCTCGACCGGCCCGGCGAGGACTACACGGGGGGCGAGTTCCTGCTGGTGGAGCAGCGGCCGAGGGCCCAGTCGCGGGGCACGGTGACCGCGCTGCCGCAGGGTCACGGGCTGATCTTCACCACCCGCGACCGGCCGGTGCGCTCCTCGCGCGGCTGGTCGGCCTCGCCGGTGCGGCACGGGGTCAGCACCGTGCGTTCGGGGCTGCGGCACACCCTCGGCCTGGTCCTGCACGACGCGGCATGACCAGCGCGCGAACGGCGGAGCTGGACGCGCTGCTCACCCTCGTCCGGGCCCAGCGCCCACGGGCGCGGGCCGTCGTCGTCGGCCACGGCCGGGACGGCGCCCGCCTGGCCGAGGCGTTCGCCGACGCCTGGGACGGGACGGTGCTCGCGGTGGTCGCCTGGCCGGAGACGGCGGCGTCGTGGTTGCGCCAGGCCAGGCGGTTCACGGCGGGCGAACCGGACGCCTGGGTGGTCGCGGGCGCGCCGGCGGGATGGGCCGGGATGAGCGAGCGCCTGCGCCGCAGCACCGACTGGGATCCGCGCCGGACGTACGGTTCGGCGGCCACGGCCCGCGCGGTCGCCATGGCCGCTCCTGGGACACTGGAAGGCATGCGCGGAGCCGACGCCGACGGCACGACATGGCGAATAGGACGAAACCTGATATTTCGGGAACCATCATGATCCCGCTGCCCATGCGGGAGATCGCGCCTGGCGCGGTGCACGTCCCCGGCTGGCTGTCCCTCGCCGAGCAGCAGGACCTGGTGCGCGCCTGCCGCGCGTGGGCGACCGGCCCGGTGCCGATCCGGCACACCGTGCTGCCCGGCGGCGGCGTGATGTCGGTGCGGACGGTGTGCGTCGGCTGGCACTGGCAGCCGTACCGGTACACGCGTCTGGCCCACGACGTGAACGGGCGGCGGGTCGCCGCGTTCCCCACGTGGCTCGGCGACCTCGGCCGCCGCGCGCTGGCCGACGCCTACGGCCGCCCGGACGACGGCTACGACCCCGACACCGCGCTGGTCAACTTCTACGACGGCCAGGCCAGGATGGGCATGCACCAGGACAAGGACGAGCGCTCCGACGCCCCGGTGGTGTCCCTGAGCGTCGGCGACACGTGCCTGTTCCGCTTCGGCAACACCGAGACGCGCGGCAAGCCGTACACGGACGTCGAGCTGGCCTCGGGTGATCTGTTCGTGTTCGGCGGCGCGTCCCGCTTCGCCTATCACGGCGTGCCGAAGGTCTACCCGGGCACCGGCGACCCGGCCACGGGCCTGGCCGCCGGGCGCCTCAACGTGACGATGCGGGTGACGGGTCTTCGATGAAGTAGTCGAACTGGTCGTCGGTGAGGGTGCGGCGCAGGATGCGCAGGACCTTGCCCGGGTCGTCGTGCGGGCCCGGGGTGTAGAAGGGCTTGCCGTCGCGGCCGAAGGTGATGGCCGAGCCGCCCTCCCACTTGCCCAGCAGGTCGCTGACGGGCGAGAAGTCCTCGTGGGGCTCGAAGCCGAGGGTGCGCGCGTAGTCGATCGAGCCGAAGACCAGGTGCTGGGCCAGCTCGATCGGCACCTCCTGGTAGCCCGCGTACTCGCCGAAGAAGTATTCGCGGAACCTGCGCAGGTCGCGCTCGTCGAGCACGTCGGGGCCGATGGTGTTCTTGATGCCGAGGCAGTAGACGTCGGCGAGGTAGCCGCAGACCGTCATCCGGTCCCAGGTGTGGCGCCGGGCGACCAGCACGCACACCATGCCGCCGGCGCCCGACTCCGGGGCCTCGTCGATCCAGCCCTTGGACGGGTCGACGCCCAGCCCGGCGCTCCAGCCGACGTTCATCCAGCAGCCGACCACCTCGGGCTCGGCCGACGTCACGTTCTCGGCGGCGATGGCGCGCACGAGGGGCGCGACGACCGACGGCGACACCTTGAGCGCCCGCGCGATCTCCTTGGGAGACCTGCCCTGGGCGCGCAGCTCGCGTACCTGATCCTTCAACTCCACACGCGGCAGCCTAGCGCCCGGCGTCCCGTCAGGCGGACAGGCCGCGGGCGAGCCACGCCAGGAACCGGAGACGGCCGGGCCTCCCCCTCCGGCTCAGCCGACGGACGAGGTCACGGTGTCGACGTGCTTCTGGCTGACCGAACGCCCCGACACCAGCACGAGGTCGAGCGCGCGCAGGTCGGCCAGGCGGTCGAGCGGGTTGCCGCGGACCGCGATGACGTCGGCGCGCTTCCCGGCCTCCAGGCTGCCGGTCTCGGCCCCGGCCCCGCACGCCTCGGCGGCGCGTACGGTGGCCAGCTCGACGATCTCGGCGTTGCCGAACCCGGCCTCGGCGAAGACCTCCAGCCCCGACACGTAGTCGTCGGTGCGCTTGTCGAGCCCGGCGATGGCGAACCCGGTGTCGGTCCCGGCGACGAGCCTGATCCCGGCCTCGCGCATGGCGGCGAGATTGCCCAGCCAGCGGTCCATCGGCTCGGCGCCGACGAGCGCCCGCAGGTTCCAGAACTGGCCGTGCACGGTCGGGCACACGTACGTGCCGCTTGCCGCGATGCGGTCGGCCAGCCGCGCGTCGTAGGCCGGGCCCGCGGGGGTGTGGAACGTGCAGTGCTCGATCGTGGTGACCCCGGCCTCCAGCGCGTTGCCGATCGACTCGGGGGCGTGGGCGTGGGCCGCGACGGTCCTGCCGCGCGTCGCGGCCTCCTCCACGGCGGCCCTGATCAGCGCGGCCGGGTACTGGGCCCGCCAGCTCGGCACCGAGCCGGGCGACATCTCGCCGCCCGAGGCCATCACCTTGAGGCAGTCGGCGCCGGCCCGCAGGTTCTCCCTGGCCACCCGGCGGACGGACGGCTCGTCGTCGGCCTCGCCGCCCATGTACCAGCAGTGGCCGCCGGTGACCGTGATCGGGCGGGTCGCGGCGATCAGGTGGGGGCCGACGGCGAGGCCGCCCTCGATCGCGTCGCGCAGGGTGAGGTCGAGGAAGCCGCGCCCGCCGAGGTCGCGGGCCGTGGTGACGCCCGCGGAGACGAGCTTGCGGGCGTTCTCGGCCATGCGCAGCAGCAGCCGGCCGTCGCTCACGGCGCTGCGCCCGGTCACCGGGTCGACCGTGCCGTCGAAGCCGAGGTGCACATGCGCGTCGACGAGGCCGGGCAGCAAGGTGTGGCCGGGCAGGTCGAGCGTCTCCGCGGCCTGGCCTCCGCTGCCGCGGGGGCCCACCGAGACGATGCGCGAGCCGTCGATCAGCACCTCGCCGTCCGTGATGACCTCTCCGGGACGTCCGGTGAGCACCGTGCCGGCACGGATGATCCGCATGCCTCCACAGTGCCACACGCGGCCCCGCCACGCCCGCCCCGCCGGGCGCCGGGAACACGGCCCCCAATTGATAGGAAGGTTTACTTATTGCGGCATGATGGCCGTCCATGTGGACGCGCGACTTCGTGCTCTTCTTCACCGCCCGCACGGTGTCGATGCTGGGCTCGGCGATGATGCCGGTGGCCACCGCGCTCGGCATGCACGACGCCGGTTACGGCGCCACCGGCGTCGGCCTGGCGCTGGCCGCCTGGATGGTGCCGATGGCCGGGCTCATCCTGTTCGGCGGCGTGCTCATGGACCGGTTCACGCCCCGCCGCATGATGGTCGGCGCCGACCTGGCCAGGACGGCGACGCAGGCGGGCACGGCGGCCCTGTTCGGGCTGGGCCGGCCGGAGTTGTGGCAGGTCGTGGCGCTGTCGGCGGTCGCCGGGGCGGCGGCCGCCATGTACACGCCGGGCGTCGCGGGCACCATCTCGCGGATCGCGGCCGACGTGCAGCGGGCCAACGCCACCCTGCGCATGTCCGAGGCGATCATGCAGTTGCTCGGGCCGGGGCTGGCGGGGGCGCTGGTCGGGCTGGCCGGGGTGGGCGTGGTGTTCGCCGCCGACTCGGCCGGGTTCGCGATCAGCGCGGCGTGCCTGCTGCTCATGCGGGTGCGGGTGGCGGGCTCCGGCGAGGAGCCGGTGCTGGTGCGGCTGCGGGAGGGCTGGCGGGAGTTCCGGTCGCGCACGTGGATGTGGAGCGTCATCCTGATCTGGGTGGTCTTCGGGATCACCCTGTTCGGGCCGCTGATCCCGCTGGGCTCGGTGCTGGTGACCGACGCGTACGGGCAGACGGCGTACGGGCTGGTCATGTCGGCGAGCGGGGCCGGGACGATCGTGGGCGGCCTGGTGGCGCTGCGGATCAGGCCGGCCAGGCCGCTGGTCGCGGGCGGGATCGGCATGTTCCTGTTCGCGCTGGAGCCGCTGAGCTTCGCGGCCGGCGTGCCGCTCGGCGTGATCATGGCCTGCCACGTGGTGGGCGGGGCGGGGTGGGCGTTCTGGTCGGTGATGTGGGCGACGAGCGTGCAGACGCTGGTGCCGGCCGAGGCGCTGAACCGGGTCAGCGCGTACGAGATCGGCGGCTCGACCATGTCGCTCCCGATCGGCCAGGCGCTGGCCGGGCCGGTGGCCGCCCTGGTGGGCTCCCGCGAGGTGCTGGGCTTCTCCGCGCTGGTCACGGTCGCCGGCTGCCTGGCGCTGCTGACCTTGCGGCCGGTGCGGCAGATCACCGTAAGGCCACGGGAAGAGGACCGTAAGGCCGCTCCCGCATCGTAGAGGCATGACAACGACGCAGACCGCGCAGTACGAGATCGTCCGCACCTTCGACGCCCCCCGCGAGGACGTCTACGCCGCCTGGACCCAGCCCGAGCGCTTCTCCCGCTGGTTCGGCCCCCGCATGCTGGCCACGCCGGTCGGCCGGATCACCCTCGACGCCCGTCCCGGCGGCCGGTGGCGCGCGACGCTCGTCGGCGAGGAGGGGTTCGAGGCGACGCTGGAGGGCTCCTACCGCGAGGTGCGGGAGCCCGCCCGGCTGGTGTTCACCACCGGCGACCCCGACAACCCCGGCGACGGCCCGGCCTCGGTCGTGACGCTCGACCTGCTCGACCGGGACGGCGGCACCGAGATGCGCTTCCACCAGTTCGGCGTCAACACCGACCAGGAGCACGCCGAGCAGGCCAGGGCCGGCTGGGACGAGTTCTTCGACCGCCTGGCCGAGCATGTCGCCCGCTGACCCCAGACACGCCGACCCCCGCCACGCCGACCCCCGCCACGCCGACCCTCAGAACAGGCCGAGGGCGTCGTCCAGCTTGTACGTGCCGCCCCGCTCGTACGCCGCGGCGAAGGCGTGCTCACCGAGGGCGTCCCGGACCCGGGCCGTGACCCGCTCCTCCTCCTCGCGTTCGGCGGCGTTGGCCGGGGTCCTGATCTGCTCGCGGACCGCGGCGGCCAGCCCCAGCAGCACCGCCGCCCGCTCGGTCGGCCCGGCCGCCGACGCCGCGCCCGCGACGCACGCCGCCGCCGTGCGCGGGTCGCCGACCCTGACCGCCGCGGCCAGCGCCTCCCGGTGCAGCTCCAGGGCCGCGGCCGGGTCGCCGCGCAGCTCGGTGACGTGGCCCAGCTCGACCAGCAGGTCCGGCAGGTGCAGCGGCGGCTCGACGGCGGGGTCGCGCGGCAGGCCCGCCAGCAGGTGGTGCAGGTGCGACTCGGCCAGGTCGAGCAGCCCGGCGCGGCGCGCGGCGAAGGCCAGGCCCATCTCGGCCATGGTCTCGCCCATCTTGTAGCCCTGGCCGAGCGCCAGCTTCAGCGCCCGTCCGCACAGCTCCATGGCCTGGTCGTAGGCGCCGTCGTGCAGGGCCGTCCAGCCCAGCCAGGCGATGCGCCCGGCCACCTCCGGCCACAGGCCGAGCTCCTCGGCCATGCGCAGCCCCTCGGCGAACAGCCGGCGCGCCCGCTCGTGGTCGCCGGCCATCTCGGCCGCGCCCGCCAGCCATTCGGTGGCCTGCAACATGCCCCAGCGGTCGCCCAGCTCGCCGAACAACCGCGCGCTCTCCCCCGCGTCCCGCTCCAGCGCCTCGGTGTCGCGCATGGTGAACGCGTCGCGCGCCCGTCTGGCCAGCGCGACGGCGACGCCCCACGTGTCGCCGAGGGCGCGGCAGGCGGCCAGCGCCCGTCCGGTCAGCTCCTGGCCGGTGACCATGTCGGGCACGCTCATGCCGGCGAACAGCTCGGCCCTGGCCCGCTCGCCCGGGTCGGCGACCCGCTCCAGCAGCGGCTCCCACGCGACCTGCTCGCCCAGCAGGAGCGCGAACCCGGCCTGCCAGGCCGCCGCCCGGCGCCTGGCCGGGCCGTCCGGCCCCGCGGCGGCCAGCGCCGCGCCCAGCGAGCGCCTGCCCTCGGCCAGCCGGCCGCGCAGGAACCAGTACCAGGCCAGCGCGTTGACCAGGCGCGCGGCGGTGTCGGCGGCGCCCTCGGCGATCGCGGTGTCCAGCGCGGCCCGCATGTTGGCCGACTCGGCGTCCAGGCGCAGCAGGCGGTCCCGCTGCTCGCCGCCGTACAGGCCGGGTTCGGCCGCCACGGCCAGCTCCAGGTAGTGGCGCAGGTGGGCGCGGCGCACGTCGGCCAGCTCGCCGGCGTCGGCCAGGCGGCCCACGCAGTACTCCGACACCGACTCCAGCAGCCGGTACCTGACCCCCGTCGTGCTCTCGGCGACCACCACGAGCGAGCGGTCGACCAGCCGGGCCAGCAGGTCGAGCACGTCGAGCCCCGGCTCGGCGCACACCGCCTCGGCCGACTCCAGGGTGCAGCCGTCGGCGTGCACGGCCAGGCGGCGCAGCACCACCCGTTCCTCGTCCGACAGCAGGTCCCAGCTCCAGTCGATCACGGCGGTGAGCGTCTGCTGCCGGGCGGGCGCGCCCCTTCGCCCGGACGCCAGCAGCCTGAACCGGTCGTCCAGCCGGTCCACCACCCCCTGGACGCCCAGCGCCCGCACCCGCGTCGCGGCCAGCTCCAGGGCCAGCGGAATGCCGTCGAGCCGTCGGCAGAGCTGGGCCACCGCCTGCGCGTTGCCCGCCTCCAGGGCGAACCCGCGGGCCGAGGCGGCGGCCCTGGCGACGAACAGCCGGACGGCGTCCGAACGGGCCATCTCCGTCAGGTCGGTGCCCGCCGGCAGGTCGAGCGGCGGGACGCTCCACAGGACCTCGCCGTCCACGCCGAGCGGCTCCCGGCTGGTGGCCAGGACGGTCAGGCCCGGCGCCGCGGCCAGCAGCGCGTCGACCACCTCGGCGACCTGCTCGACCACGTGCTCGCAGTTGTCCAGCACGAGCAGCAGGCGCCTCGGCCGCAACGCCGCGGCCAGCCGCTCGGGCACGTCGCCGCCCGACGGGTCCTCCCGGATGTCCAGAGCGGCCATGATCGCCTCGGCGGGCGAGTGGGTGGCGCCGTCGAGCGCGACCAGCCAGGCGCCGTCGGCGAAGCCGTCCAGCAGCCGGTGCGCCGCCTCCAGCGCCAGCCTGGTCTTGCCGACGCCGCCGGTGCCGGTGAGCGTCACCAGCCGCTCGGCGGTGACCAGCGAGCAGACCTCGGTCAGCGCCTCGTCCCTGCCGACGAGCTTGCTGACGGACGCGGGCAGGTTCGTGGTGGGCCGCTCGGCGGGCAGGCTCAGCGCCGGGTCCTGGGCCAGGATCGCCTGGTGCAGCGCGACCAGCTCGGGGCCTGGGTCGAGGCCCAGCTCGTCGGCCAGGCGCTCGCGCAGCTCGGCGAAGCTCGCCAGGGCGTCGCTCTGCCGTCCGGCCCGGTACAGGGCGCGCATGTGCACGGCGCGCAGCCGCTCCCGCAGCGGATGCCGGGCCACCAGGTCGCCCAGCTCGCCCACGAGCAGCCCGTGCTCGCCCAGTTCGAGCCGGGCCTCGGCGCGCTGCTCCAGCGCCGTGAGCCGCTGCTCCTCCAGCCGGACGATCGCCGACCTGGTGTACTCCTCGTCGGCGAAGTCCGCGTACGCCGCCCCCCGCCACAGCGCCAGGGCGTCGGACAGCAGCCCCGCCCTGGTCCGCGGGCTGTCGGCGGCCTCGGCGCGGGCCAGCAGGCCGGCGAAGCGGTCCGCGTCGAGCGCGCCGGGATCGGTGCGCAGCAGATAGCCGGGCGCCCGCGAGACCACCAGGTTCTTGCCGCCCGGCTCGGCGTCCTCCAGCGCCTTGCGCAACTGGGAGACCCGCACCTGGAGCGCGCCCGCCGGGTTGCCCGGCGGCTCCTCGCCCCACAGGTCCTCCACCAGCCGGTCGGCCGAGACCGGATGGCCCTCGTGGACGAGCAGGTCGGCGAGCAGCGCCCGGACCTTGAGCCCGGGGATCGTCACGGGCTCCCCCGCGTCGGTCCACACGGCCAGCGAGCCCAGCACCCCAAAACGCATGTCCGTCACCTTATGCGCCGCCGTAAGCCCACGAGAAGCGCACCGGAAGCGCCCTCCGGCACCGTGAAGGCAACGAAAGGGGAAACGACATGAAGACCGGCACCCTCGCTGGACGGCGTGAATGGACGGGCCTCGCGGTCCTCGCCTCGGTGGCCCTGCTGCTCTCCATCGACCTGAGCGTGCTCTACCTGGCGCTGCCGCACCTGAGCGCCGGACTCGGCGCCTCCGCGCCGCAGCAGCTGTGGATCCTGGACATCTACTCGTTCATGCTGGCCGGGTTCCTGGTGACGATGGGGACACTGGGCGACCGGATCGGGCGGCGCAGGCTGCTGCTGATCGGCTCGGTGGCCTTCGCCGCGGCCTCGGTGGCCGCCGCGTACTCGGTGAACGCGGAGATGCTCATCGTGTCCCGGGCGCTGCTCGGCGTCTCGGGGGCGACGCTGCTGCCGTCGTCGCTGGCGCTGATCCGCACGATGTTCACCGACGGCCGGCAGCTGGGCACCGCGATCGGCCTCTGGTACGGCTGCTTCATGCTCGGCATGGCGGTCGGCCCGCTGGTGGGCGGGCTGCTGCTGGAGCACTTCTGGTGGGGGTCGGCGTTCCTGATGGGCGTGCCGTTCATGGCGGCCGTGCTGGTCGCCGGACGGCTGCTGCTCCCCGAGTACCGCGACCCGCACGCCGGCCGCCTCGACCCGGCCAGCGTGGCCCTGTCCCTGGCGACCATCCTGCCGGTCGTCTACGGGCTCAAGGAGGTCGCGCGCGGCGGCTGGCAGCCCGTCCCCCTGATCGCGGTCGCCGCCGGGACGGCCTTCGGCGTGGTGTTCGTCAGGCGGCAGCGCGACCTCGCCAACCCGCTGCTGGACCTGCGGCTGTTCGGCAACCGCGCGTTCGCGGCGACGCTGGGGATCATGTCGCTCGGCGCGATCGTCATGGCCGGGACCACGCTCATGACCACCCAGTACCTGCAGACCGTGGAGTCGTTGTCGCCGCTGGGCGCCGGGTTGTGGCTGGTGCCGCAGAACGTGGCGATGATCGTGGCCCTGTCGGTCGCGCCGCGGCTCGCCGCCCGGATCGGCACCGCGTACGTGATGGCCGCCGGGCTCGCGCTGGGCGCCGTCGGGCTGTTCCTGCACACCCAGGTCCCCAGCGTGGGCGGGACCGGGCTGGTCGTCACCGGGCTGGTGCTGGCCTCGGCGGGCATCGCGCTGCCGATGGGCGCGGGCAACAGCGTGATCATGACGGCCGCGCCCGCCGAGAAGGCCGGGTCGGCGGCGGCGCTGACCGAGACGAGCGGCGAGTTCGGGGTGGCGGTCGGGGTGGCCGCGCTCGGCAGCCTCGGCACGGCCGTCTACCGCGGGCGGCTCCCCGAGCACCTGCCGGTGGAGGCGGTGCGGGAGAGCATCAGCGTGGCGGTGACCGCCGCCAAGGACCTGCCCGGCCTGCTGGAGGTGGCGCGGGCGGCGTTCACGGCGGGGCTGAACACGGTGGGGGCCGTGAGCGCGGTGGTCTTCGCGGGGCTGGCCGTCTTCGCCCTCCTCGCCCTCCGCCACCACCGCCCGACGCCCTGACCCCCTCCAGCCCGCTCGCCCGGTCAGGTGGACGGCGGCGCCTTTCTGGCCGAGCCGCGGTAGCCGGCCGCGTCGTAGCGGCGTTCGTTGTCGGCCAGCTTGGCGGTCGCCGCCGCCACCAGATCGACCCCCAGGACGTCGGCCAGCCGGACCAGGTACAGGGTCACGTCGCCGAGCTCGGCGCGGATGCGGGCGAGCGTGTCGGGGTCGGGGCTCGCGGACTCCTCGGCGGTCAGCCACTGGAACTCCGCGACCAGCTCGCCCGCCTCCCCCGCCAGCGCCATCGCCAGGTTCTTCGGCGTGTGGAACCTCTCCCAGTCGCGGGCCCGCGCGAACTCCCGCAGCCGTACGGCCAGCCCTTCCAGCTCCTCGCTCACGCCACCCGACCCTACTGGGCCGCCGGCCGATTCATCACGACCGGTGATGACAGTCCGGGCGAACCCCGTCTGGTTCCCCGGCCGCTTCCGCGATCGACTGGCTTCCGTGTTCTCCCACTTCAACGGCCCCGTCCTCGTCCCCGGCGGCCCCGGGTACGACGACGAGACGGCCCGCTTCAACACCGTCGCCGGCCCCGTACGCCCCGCCGTGGTCGTCGGCGCCCGGGACGCGGACGACGTCCGGAAGGCGATCGACCACGCCCGGTCGGCGGGGCTGCGGGTGGCGGTCCAGGCGACCGGCCACGGCCTGTCGGCCTCGGTGGACGGGACCCTGCTGATCAACACCCGCCGGATGACCGGCCTGTCCGTCGACCCCGCCACCCGCACCGCTCGCGTCGGGGCCGGGGTGCGCTGGGGCCAGGTCATCGACGCCGCCGCCGGACACGGTCTCGCGCCGCCGAACGGCTCCTCCCCCCTGGTCGGCGCGGTCGGCTACACGCTGGGCGGCGGCCTGCCCGTGCTCGGCCGCACGTTCGGCTGGGCCGCCGACCGGGTCAGGTCCCTGGAACTGGTCACGGCCGACGGAACCCTGCGCACGGTGAGCCCGTACCAGAACCAGGACCTCTTCTGGGCCCTGCGCGGCGGCCGTCCGGGCGTCGGCGTGGTGACCGCGATGGAGCTGGAGCTGGCCGCCGTCCCGCACTTCCACGGCGGCATGCTGCGCTTCCCGGCCGAACGGGCGTCCGAGCTGCTGGCCGCCTGGCTGCGCTGGAGCCGCGACCTGCCGGACACGATGGACACCTCCATCGCCCTCCTCCGCCTCCCGAACGCCCACCTCACCGCCGTCCGCCTCGCCCACGCCACCCCCTTCTCTCCCCCCGCCCGCTCCCTCTCGAACCCCGCCCTCTCGCACCTCACCCGCTCGAACTCGGCCTCCTTGAGCCCCGCCCCCTCGTACCTCACGCCCGAGGAGCTGATCGCCCCTCTCCGCGCCCTGAACCCGGCCGAGGACACCGTCAGGGACCGCCCCTACACCGAGATCGCCGCCGTCCACGAGGACCCCACGGAACCCGCCGCGTACCGCGAACTCTCCCTGATGCTGCACACCCTCGACGCCGATCTGTTCGACCGCGCCGACCCGGGCTTCGCGATGGTCGAGATCCGCCGCCTCGGCGGCGCGTTGGCCGCCGCCCCGGACGTCCCGAACGCGATCGACCACCGCACGGCCGCCTACAGCCTGACCACGATCGCCTTCGCGGGCACGAACCCGAAACCACCCCTGGACCTCGCCGACCCGTCCAGCACGGGCCTCCGCTTCCGCAACTTCCTGGCCGGCCCGCAGGCCCCGGCCCTGGCCGCCGAGGCGTACACCCCGTCCACCTGGACCAGACTCACCTCCCTCAAAACCACCCACGACCCCCACAACCTGTTCCTCTGATCGTCTGACGTCCGAGCGCCGGTGCCCCGCGTGCTCGCCGGCCGGCTGGTCGAACCGGCCGTCTCCTGCCTGCGGACCAGTTGGGCGAGGGATGGGTTGTCGGCGCTTCCGCCGACGTACCTTCGCAGGTATGAGCGCCGGACATGCGCATGAGGAACTGCATCACCTGGTCGATCGGCTGTCGCCCGACCAGGCGCGGCACCTCCTGCGGCTGGTCAAGACCGACCCCGAACTCGCCGATATGCCGGGCGAAGACGACAAGCCGGTACGTCGTCGGCTCACGATCGCCGGGATCGGTGCCTCCGGTGAGGGCCATCTTTCGGAACATGTCGAAGATCTGATGGTCGAGTGGTTCAACCGTTCAGTGTGACCGCTGTTCTTCTGGATAAAGGCCATTTGATCGCGGTGCTCGACCGCGACCAGCAGAGGCATCCGTTGTCACGATCGCCCGAGCGGCTCTCCATCACCCATATCGCACCCCTTGATCGACGCGACTTCTCGACGGCGCCGGAGGCGCGGGGGTGCGCCGGAGGCGCCTGGGGAAGGGCGCCTGAGCCCGGAGGGCGAAGACCGCTCGGGCCGGGCCCCGCCGCTCGGGACGGGCGGTTCCGGCCGTCCCTCACTCCACGGCGGCCGTGCTTTCCCGGACGATCAGTTCCGTAGCCAGTTCCACCCGTTTCGTGTCCGGCACCTCGCCCTTCCCCATCCCCAGCACCGTACGGGTGGCCAGCGCCGCCATCTCCTGCAACGGCTGGCGCACGGTCGTCAGCGGCGGCCAGGCCGACTTCGACAGCGGCAGGTCGTCGAACCCCACGACGCTCAGGTCCTCCGGAACGCGCAGCCCCCGCTGCCGGGCGGCCTCGAACACGCCGAACGCCATCAGGTCGCACCCGGCGAAGATGGCCGTGGGCGGCTCGTCCAGTGACAGGAGTTCGTGGCCCTGGTCGTGGCCGGAGTCGACGAGGAAGGTGCCGCGCCGGACGAGTTCGGGGGCGAGCGGCACGCCGGCCGTCTCCAGGGCGGCCCGGTAGCCGTCGACGCGGGCCTGGCTGCACAGCATGTCGGCCGGGCCGCTGATCATGCCGATCCGGCGGTGGCCGAGTTCGAGCAGGTGGCGGGTGGCGGCCAGGCCGCCGTTCCAGTTGGTGGCGCCGACCGAGACGATGCCGGGGGCCGGCTCGCCCTCGGGGTCGACCACCACGAACGGCAGCGACCGCGCGCTGAGCTGGGCCTGCACGCCGGTGGACAGGCGCGAGGCGACGATCACCACGCCGTCGGTGCGGCGGGCGGCCAGGCGTTCGAGCCAGTCGCGGCCGGGGCCGGCGTGGGTGTGCAGCACCGAGATGACGACGCTGGCTCCGGCCTCGTGGGCCGCGCTCTCCGCGCCGCGCACGATCTCCATGGCCCACGGCGACTCGATCTCGGCGAACACCAGGTCGACCAGGCCGGCGGGGGTGTCGTCCTGGCTGACGCGCCGCTGGTAGCCGTGTTCCTGGAGCAGCCGTTCGACCTTGTGACGGGTCGCCGGCGCGACCTCGGGCCGGCCGTTGATGACTTTGGAGACCGTGGGGATGGAGACCCCGGCCTCTTCTGCGATCAGTGCGATCGTCACGCGCCTCTTAGCTGACACGTTCGGGAGTGTATCCGAAAGTTTCGGACTGGGATCGCTCCCAAGACGGCTATTGACGCCCTCCACAGCACATACCTATGCTCCGATCAACGAAATTATCGGGGGCTATACGAAACTTTCATACCGCTCGTGCCCGATGAAGGGACCCCTGGATGAAACGCGGTCTGATCCTCATGGCCACCGCCGTGCTCGTCGCCGGATGCGGCAGCGGCGGGAGTGGCGAGAGCGGCGGGCAGCCCGGCGGCTCGCAGCCCGGCCAGAAGCCCGCCAAGGTGACGCTGGAATGGTGGCACCTGTCCACCGCCGAACCGCTGAAGTCCCTGTGGGCGCAGCGGGCCAAGGACTTCGAGGCCGCGCACCCCGACGTCACCATCAAGGCGACGGTGCTGGAGAACGACGCCTACAAGGCCAAGCTGACCACGATCACCCAGTCGGGCAAGGCCCCCGACGTCTTCGTCACGTGGGGCGGCGGCGTGCTCAAGCAGCAGATCGACGCCGGCCTGGTCAAGGACGTCTCCGCCGACGTCGCCCCCGTGCTGGGCACGTTCACCCCCGCGGCGCTGAGCGCGTACCAGTTCGACGGCAAGACGTACGGGCTGCCGACGGACATCGGGCTGGTCGGCTTCTGGTACAACAAGAAACTCTTCGCCAAGGCCGGCATCACGGCCCCGCCCGCCACCTGGGCGGAGTTCCTCGACGACGTCAAGAAGCTGAAGGCGTCCGGCACCACCCCGATCGCGCTGGCCGGCAAGGAGAAGTGGCCGGGCCACTACTACTGGGCCTATCTGGCGATGCGCATCGCCGGCCTGCCCGCGCTCACGCAGGCGGGCGTGGACCACGACTTCACCAAGCCCGACTTCGTGGCCGCCGGACAGCAGGTCAAGGCGCTGGCCGAGCTCCAGCCGTTCCAGAAGGGCTTCCTCGGCGCCGGGTACGGCACCCCCGACGGGCAGGCGGCCACGGTCTCCAACGGCAAGGCCGCCATGGAGCTGATGGGCCAGTGGGCGCCCGCCGTGCAGAAGGACTCCGGCAAGGGCCTCGGCGACGACCTGGGCTTCTTCCCCTTCCCCGCGGTCGAGGGCGGCAAGGGCTCGATCGGCGACGCCTTCGGCGGCGGCAACGGCCTGTCGGTGGGCGCGGACGCGCCCCCGCAGGCCGTGGAGTTCGTGAAGTTCATGACGCGGATGGACCAGCACACCAAGGCCGTGGCGGCGGGCGGCGTGCTGCCGGTGCTCAAGGGCGAGGAGAACGCGGTCAAGGACGCCAACCTCAAGCAGGTCGCGACCCTGCTGGCCGGGGCCTCCGGCTACCAGCTCTACCTGGACCAGGCCTACCCGCCGGCCGTCGGCCAGCAGGTCAACGACAGCGTGGCCGAGCTGATCGCCGGGACCAAGACGCCGGAGCAGATCGGCCAGGACATCAGCGAAGTGGCCAAGAGCGAATGACGACGCTGACCCGAGGACCGGGGGCAGTCGCGCCGCCGGCCCCCGCCCCGCCGGGCCGGCGGCGCGGTCGCGCGGTGACGATCGCGCTGTTCCTGCTGCCCGCGCTGGTGCTCTTCCTGCTGCTGGTGGTGGCGCCGATCCTGGTGGCGGTCTACGCCAGCGCGTTCAAGTGGAACGGGTTCGGCGGGCTGCCCACCGAGTTCGTCGGGCCGGCCAACTTCACCAGGCTGCTGTCGTCCGGCATCTTCGCCACCGACCTGTGGCACCTGGCGGTCCTGGTGCTGCTGTCGGTGCTGGTCCAGCTGCCGTTCTCGCTGGCCGTGGCGATGCTGCTGAACCAGCGCATCCGGGGGCGGGCGGTCTACCGGCTGGTGTTCTTCGCCCCGTACGTGCTGTCCGAGGTGATCACCGGCGTGCTGTTCTCGCTGATCCTCGCGCCGGACGGCGGGATGGCGAACCAGCTGCTGTCGGTGTTCGGGCTGGAGTCGGAGTTCCTGGCCGATCCGGACACCGTGATGCCCGCGCTCTTCCTGGTCATGACGTGGAAGTACTTCGGCTTCCACATGATGATCTACCTGGCCGGACGGCAGGGCATCCCGAACGAGCTGATCGAGGCCGCGCAGATCGACGGCGCGACGCCCTGGAAGACGTTCCGGCACATCACGCTGCCGCTGCTCGGGCCGACGATCAGGATCAGCGTGTTCCTGTCGGTCATCTACACCATCCAGCTGTTCGACCTGGTCTGGATCCTCACCGGCGGCGGCCCGTCGCACTCCTCGGAGACGATGGCCGTCACCATGATGGAGTTCGGCTTCAAGCGCTCCCAGGTGGGTTACGCCAACGCGATCAGCGTCGTGATGTTCGCGCTCAGCCTCGTCTTCGCCCTCGTCTACCAGCGGGTGGTGATGCGCCGGGACCTGGCGGGCGCGACGACGTCCATGGGAGGCCGCCGATGAACCACGGAAGGCCGCCCGCGCGGCGGCGCCGTCCCACCCTGCCCCTGCACGCGATCGCCTGGGTCGTCGGCGCGTTCATCCTGGCGCCGATCGTGTACGCGCTGCTCGGCGGGTTCAAGAGCAACAGCCAGCTCTCCGGCAACCCCTTCGGCCTGCCCGATCCGTGGGTCACCGCGAACTACACCGACGTGCTCGGCTCGGGGTCGTTCTGGCGGCAGGTGTGGAACAGCACGTTCATCGCGGTCGCGACGACCGTGGTGATGGTCGCGCTGGCGGCGCTGGCCGCGTTCGTCTTCGCCAGGTTCGCCTTCCGCGGCAGGGAGGCGCTGTTCACGCTGTTCACCGCGGGGCTGATGTTCCCGTTCGCGGTGGCCATCCTGCCGATCTTCGTGCTGCTGCGCGCGTTCGGGCTGCTGGACGACCCGCTCGGCGTCATCCTGACGCAGGCCGCCTTCGGGCTGCCGCTGACGATCATCATCCTGCGGGGGTTCTTCCGGAGCATCCCGGGCGAGATCGAGGAGGCCGCGATCATCGACGGCTGCTCGCCGTTCGGGTTCTTCTGGCGGATCCTGCTGCCGATGGCCCGCCCGGCCATGGCGACGGTCTCCGTGCTGGCCGTCGTGGGCAGCTGGAACAACTTCATGCTGCCCCTGGTGGTCTTCAGCGACGAGTCGAGCTGGACGCTGCCGCTCGGCATCCAGCAGTTCCAGGGCCAGTACGCCACCGACACCGCCCGCGTCCTCGCCTACCTGATCCTGGCCATGGTGCCGGCGCTCGGGTTCTACGCCATCGCTGAACGTCACCTGGTCGGTGGGCTCACCGCGGGTGCGACGAAAGGGTGAACATGCTCCACGTCTCAGGAAGCCGGCTCCTCACCCCCGAAGGCACGCCCGTCCGGCTCAGGGGGGTGGGCCTCGGGGGCTGGATGAACATGGAGAACTTCATCACCGGCTATCCCGCCAACGAGACCTCGATGCGCGCGGCGGTGACCGGCGTGCTGGGCGAGGAGCGGGCCGAGCTCTTCTTCGACCGGCTGCTCACCTCGTTCTTCACCGGCAGCGACGCCGGGCTGCTGGCCGGGCTCGGCATGAACTGCGTGCGCATCCCGGTCAACTACCACCACTGGGAGTCCGACGACCGGCCCATGGAGATCGACCCGAGGGGCTTCCGGCACCTCGACCGGGTCATCGGCCTGCTGGGCGAGCGCGGTCTCTACAGCGTGATCGACCTGCACGCCCTGCCCGGCTCCCAGAACCAGCACTGGCACAGCGACAACCCGACGCACGTGGCGGCGTTCTGGCAGCACCGGCATTTCCAGGACCGGGCCGTGCACCTGTGGGAGGCGCTGGCCGACCACTACCGCGGGCATCCGTGGGTGGCGGGGTACAACGTGGTGAACGAGCCGGGCGACGTCTCGGGCAAGGTGGTCGGCCCGTTCTACGACCGGCTGGTCAAGGCCGTACGGGCCGCCGACCCGGACCACGTCCTGTTCCTGGACGGCAACACCTACGCCACCGACTTCTCGATGTTCCGGGAGATGTACGAGAACACGGTGTTCGTCATGCACGACTACGCCCTGGCCGGGTTCGCCCACGGCGGCCCGTACCCGGGGCTCACCAGGGGCGAGTGGTGCGACCGCGGCCAGTTGGAGGAGACCTTCGCCCGGCGGTCCCGGTTCCAGCGCGAGACCGGCACGCCGTTGTGGGTGGGCGAGTTCGGCCCGGTCTACACCGGCGCCCCGGACCGGGACGCGCAGCGCTACCAGGTCCTGCGCGACCAGCTCGACATCTACGACGCCCACGACGCGGGCTGGTCGCTCTGGACGTACAAGGACGTGGGCCTCCAGGGTCTGGTGCACGCGTCGGGGGCGTACCTGGACCGGTTCGGCGCGTTCATCGGCAAGAAGCGGCGGCTCGGCGCCGACCGGTGGGGCTCGACCATGGAGGAGTGCGCCGACGTGCTCGCCCCGCTGCACCGGCTGGTCGAGACCGAGTTCCCGGACTGGACGCCCTACCCGTGGGGCGCCCGCTACCAGACCGACGACCTGATCAGGCACATCCTCCTCGCCCAGGCCCTGCTGCCCGAGTACGCCGGGCTGTTCAGGGGGCTCGGCGACGACGAGCTGCTGGCCCTGGCCGACTCGTTCACGCTGGAGCAGTGCGTACGGCGCGAGCCGCTGCTCGACCTGCTGGCCGCCAATCTCACCGGGTGACAAACCGCTCATACAGTCGGGTGCGTCACACCACCGGGCAAACTATCGCCATCACTGCTTGCGCTAGGTATGCTTCGGCTGCCCTAATTTAGGTAAGCCTTTCCTCAGCCAGCAGGAGTGACGGTGTTCGCCAGCTACCTCATCGGACTGCGCGAGGGACTGGAGGCGACGCTCGTCGTCTCCGTCCTCATCGCCTTCCTCGTCAAGAGCGACAGGAAGGACAAGCTTCCCCAGGTCTGGACGGGCGTCGCCGCGGCGGTCGCGCTGTCCGTCGGCTTCGGCGCGCTGCTGACCTTCACCGCCGCCAACCTCGGGCACATGGGGCAGGAGCTGTTCGACGCGATCACCTCGCTGCTGGCCGTCGCGTTCGTCACCTGGATGATCTTCTGGATGCGGCGCACCGCCCGCGCGCTCTCCGGCGAGCTGCGGGGCAAGCTCTCCGACGCGCTGCAGATGGGCTCGCTCGCGGTGGTCGTGATGGCCTTCCTGGCCGTGGCCCGCGAGGGGCTTGAGACGGCGTTGCTGTTCTTCGCCGCCGTCCAGGGCGCGACCGCCACCATCGACCCCCTGCTCGGCATCGCGCTCGGCCTGCTCACGTCGGTGGTCATCGGCTGGGGGCTGTACAGGAGCGCGCTGAAGATCAACCTCACCAAGTTCTTCACCTGGACGGGCCTGCTGCTCATCCTGGTCGCCGCCGGCATCTTCAAGTACGGCGTGCACGACCTCCAGGAAGCCAACATCCTGCCCGGCCTGAGCTCCTACGCCTTCGACATCAGCGCCGTCCTGCCCGCCGATTCCTGGTACGGCGCGCTGCTTTCCGGCATGCTCAACATCACGCCGCAGCCGAGCATCGCCGAGGCCGTGGCCTGGATCGTCTACCTCGCACCCACTCTCTTCCTCTTCCTGCTGCCACAGCGGGTGAAGACCACTCCCGCCTCCACCGCACCCGCGGCCTGAACAGGAGCATCATGCGTACCGCCATCAGCCTGTCCTTCGGCGCGCTCGCCCTCGCGGGCCTGACCGCGTGCGGCTCGGGCACCACCGCCACGGAGACCGCCAAGGGGCCGGCCGCCGCGCCCGGCAAGATCACCGTGGCCGCGTCGGACACCGAGTGCAAGGTCGCGGCCGCCGAGATCGCGGCGGGCACGAGCACGTTCACGATCACCAACGGCGGCTCCAAGGTGACCGAGTTCTACGTGTACGCCCCCGGCGACCGGGTGATGGCCGAGGTCGAGAACATCGTGCCCGGCCTGACCAGGGAGCTGGTCGCCGAGCTGCCGGCCGGCGCGTACGAGACCGTCTGCAAGCCCGGCATGGTGGGCAAGGGCATCCGCAACGCGCTGAAGGTGACCGGCGAGCACAAGGCGCTCACCTCCGACGCCCAGCTCGCCGACGCCGTCGCCAGCTACAAGCGCTACATCAAGGCGCAGAGCGACACGCTGCTGGTCAAGACGCAGGAGTTCGTGGACGCCGTCAAGGCCGGCGAGATCGACAAGGCCAAGGAGCTGTACCCGGTCTCGCGGACGTACTGGGAGCGCATCGAGCCGGTCGCGGAGATCTTCGGCGACCTCGACCCGGCCATCGACGCCCGCGAGGCCGACCTGGCCGACGGCGAGGAGTGGACCGGGTTCCACCGGATCGAGAAGGATCTGTGGATCAAGAAGGACATCAGCAAGGACGGCCCGGTCGCCGACAAGCTGATCGCCGACGTCAAGACCATCGTCCAGAAGTCCAACGCCGCCGAGCTCACCCCGCTCAACCTGGCCAACGGCGCCAAGGAGCTGCTCGACGAGGTGGCCTCCGGGAAGATCACCGGCGAGGAGGACATCTGGTCGCACACCGACCTGTGGGACTTCGACGCCAACCTCCAGGGCTCCAAGGCCGCCGTGCAGTCGCTGCGCCCGGTGCTGGAGCAGCGCTCCCCCGACCTGGTCAAGACGCTGGACGAGAAGTTCGCCGCCGCGGAGGCCGCGCTGGGCGCGCACCAGAAGGGCGACGGCTGGAAGCTGCACGACGAGCTGTCCAAGGCCGAGCTGAAGGCGCTGTCCGACGCGATCAACGCGCTGGCCGAGCCGATCAGTAAGATCGCACCGGTCATCGCCAAGTAACGGGAGGTGGGGGCGTTGTCGCAGGCCGGCGGGCGGATGAGCCGCCGCAAGCTGTTCGGGCTGGGCGCCGCGGGCGCGGCCGTGCTCGGGGCGGGGGCGGTGACGACCAGGTCGCTGCTGGAGGAGCCGCCGGTCGCGCACGCCGCATCGACGTCCGATCCGTTCCCGTTCTACGGGCAGCACCAGGCGGGCGTCGTCACGCCTGCCCAGGACCGGCTGCACTTCGTCGCCTTCGACGTCATCACCGACAAGAAGGCCGAGCTGATCGACCTGCTCCAGGAGTGGACGGCCGCGGCGGCCCGGCTGACGCAGGGCAAGGAGGCCGGGGCGTTCGGCGCGGTGGGCGGGGCGGCCGAGGCGGCGCCCGACGACACCGGCGAGGCGCTGGGGCTGCCCGCCTCGGGGCTGACGCTGACGATCGGGTTCGGCCCGTCGCTGTTCGACGACCGGTTCGGGCTGGCGGGCAAACGACCGGCCGCACTGGCCGACCTGCCGAAGTTCCCCGGCGAACAGCTCATCCCGGAGATCTCGGGCGGGGACATCTGCGTCCAGGCGTGCGCGCACGACCCCCAGGTGGCCGTGCACGCCATCCGCAACCTGGCCAGGATCGGCTTCGGCAAGGTCTCGGTGCGCTGGTCGCAGCTCGGTTTCGGCCGTACGTCGTCCACGTCGCGGGCCCAGGCCACGCCGCGCAACCTCCTGGGCTTCAAGGACGGCACCAACAACATGAAGCTGGAGGACGCCGACCTGCTGCGCGACCACCTGTGGGCGAGCGGCTCGGACGGCCCCGCCTGGATGGCGGGCGGCACGTACATGGTCACCAGGAAGATCCGCATGACGATCGAGACCTGGGACCGCGCCTCGCTCGCCGAGCAGGAGCAGATCTTCGGCCGGGACAAGGGCGAGGGCGCGCCGCTGGGCAGGAAGGCCGAGTTCGACCCCGTGGACTTCGCCGCCAAGGGCCCCGACGGGCAGCCGCTGATCAAGGACGACTCGCACGTCAAGCTGGCGCACCCGAGCAACAACGGCAACGCCCACCTGCTGCGCCGCGGCTACAACTTCGTCGACGGCTCCGACGGCCTCGGCCGCCTGGACGCCGGGCTGTTCTTCATCGCCTACCAGCGCGACCCGCGCAAGCAGTTCGTGCCCGTGCAGATGAACCTGGCCCGGCACGACGCGCTCAACGAGTACATCAAGCACGTCTCCAGCGGCCTGTTCGCCTGCCCGCCCGGCGTCCAGGACGCGGGCGACTACTGGGGCCGCACCCTGTTCGCCTGACCCTGCTCGGCGCCCGCCGTCAGCGGTGGCGGGCGCGCGAGGCCTGGGCGTGGGCGCGGTTGGCGCAGCGGGTCGAGCAGAACTGCCGCTTGCCCGGCCGGCTGCGGTCGACGAAGGCGTCGGTGCACGGCGTGGCCGCGCACTGACGCAGCCGTTCCCAGTCGCCGGCCGCCGCGAGTTCCAGCAGCTCGGTGACGGCCCGCACGGCGAGCCG
>NZ_JBSFGJ010000044.1:0-39650 GCF_053596515.1 Nonomuraea sp. NPDC001684 | reverse complement strand
CTGTCGGTCGGCGCCTCCACCGCCCAGGGCACCTACCCGATCACCATCACGGGCACCGGCTCCACCACGCACACCGCGACGTACACCCTGACGGTGGGCGGCGGCGGCCCCGGCGGCCAGGACCCGCCTGACGTCAGCGTCGCCAACGTCAAGACGCACCTGGCGCAGCTCCAGAGCATCGCCACCGCGAACGGCAGCAACCGCAGGTCCACCGGCCAGGGCTACCTGCAGTCGGTCTCCTACGTCGAGCAGAAGCTCCAGGCGGCCGGGTACACCGTGACCCGTCAGACCTGCAGCGTCTCCTACTGCACCAGCGGCGCCGGCCCCAACCTGATCGCCGACTGGCCCGGCGGCGACGCCAACCAGGTCATCATGTCCGGCGCCCACCTGGACAGCGTGTCCGCGGGGCCGGGCATCAACGACAACGGCTCCGGCTCGGCCACCCTCCTGGAGGTCGCGCTGACCCTGGCCCAGAAGAACCCCACGCTCACCAAGCACGTGCGGTTCGGCTGGTGGACCGACGAGGAGCAGGGCCTGAACGGCTCCGAGGCCTACGTCGCCTCGCTCAGCTCGACCGACCGGTCGAAGATCAAGGTCTACTACAACTACGACATGGTCGGCTCGCCCAACGGCGGCTACTTCATCAACAACATCACCACCACCGGCGCGTCCTACCTGAAGGAGTTCTACGACAAGCTGAACCTCCAGCCTGAGGAGAACACCGAGGGCGCCAACCGGTCCGACGACGCCTCCTTCCGCAACGCCGGCATCGCCAGCTCGGGCGTGGCGGCGGGCGCGAGCGCCACCAAGACGTCGGCGCAGGCGACCAAGTGGGGCGGCACGGCCAACCGGGCCTACGACTCCTGCTACCACTCCTCCTGCGACACCACCTCCAACATCAACGACACCGTCCTCGACCGGGCGGCGGACGCCGCGGCGTACGCCATCTGGAAGCAGGCGGTCGGCGGCACCACCCAGCCGCGTGACTTCTCGCTCTCCGCCAACCCCGGTTCGGGCACGGTGCAGGCCGGCTCCACCGCCACGACGACGATCGGCTCGACCACCACGAACGGGACCGCCCAGACGGTGAACCTGTCCGCGAGCGGCCTGCCGACCGGCGCCACGGCCTCGTTCAACCCGGCCAGCATCACGTCGGGCGGCTCGTCCAGCCTGTCGATCGCGACCTCGCCCACCACCCCGGCGGGCAGCTACACGATCACCGTGACCGGCACCGGCGAGACGGCGACGCACACCACGTCGTACGCGCTGACCGTCCAGGGCACCTCGGGTGGCCGGACGTTCACCAACGACACCGACTACCAGATCAGGGACTACTCCAACACCCAGAGCTCGATCACGTCCACCGCGACGGGCACCGCGGCCTCCCCGGTCAAGGTGTCCATCACGATCAGCCACACCTGCGCCGAGGACCTCGACATCTGGCTCCGCGGCCCGAGCGGCACCTGGTACGTGGTCGACGCCTACGGCGGCACCACCTGCACGCAGTACGGCACCAGGACCTTCTCGATCCCGGTCAGCCAGCAGGCCGCCGGCACCTGGACGCTCGACATCGAGGACGTCTACGCCGGTGACACCGGCTTCCTGGACTCCTGGAGCATCACGGTCTAACCGTCGGAATCAGGGTTGAGGAGCCCCGGCCGGTCATCCGGCCGGGGCTCCTTCACGTCGTTGCGGGTGCGCACGCCGAGCTTCTGCAGCACCCGCGCGACGTGCGTGTCCACCGTCCGCCGGGACAGGAACAGCACCTCGGCGATCTCCCTGTTCGTCCGGCCCAGCGCGACCAGCCTGGCCACCTCGGCCTCCCGCGGCGACAACACCCCGCTGCGGCCCTTCCTGCCCCGGCGCGGCGCGCTGCCCGGCCCGATCTCGCGCAGCAGGTGGCGGCAGCGGGCGGCGTCGTGGGTCGCGCCCAGGCCGGCGTACCGCTCGCAGGCGTCCGCGATCAGGTCGGCGGCCCGTGCCCGGTCGCCGGTCGCCAGCCGGGCCGCCGCCTCGGACTCGGCCGTCCTGGCCACGGTGTAGGGCCTCGGCATCGCCTCGTACGCGGCCCGCGCCCTGGCGAAGCACCTGGCCGCCTCCTCGTACGCGCCCCGGTCCAGGGCCAGCGCGCCGGCCGCCGCGTCGAGGCCGGCGTGCGCGGAGGGCGCGTCGCGGCCCTCGATGCCCGCCGCGAACTCGGCCACCAGCTCCTCGGCCTCCTCCGCCCGTCCGGCCCTCAGCAGCGCCGTCACGGCCGGGGGCACGAGCTGGTCGCCCCACACCCACATGCCCTTGCGCCGCAGTCTGGCCACCGCCCGCTCGGCCTCGGCCAGCGCCTCGTGCGGGCAGTCGCGGGTCAGGTGCAGCTCGATCAGGCCGCCCGAGGCCACGGCGGCGACCGGCAGGAACCCCGACTCCACGTCATTGACCCCCGCCGCCACCAGGTGTTCGGCGGCCTCCTCCCACTCGCCCCTGGCCAGGGCCAGCATGCCCAGCACGAGCCGGGCGTCCACGGCCAGCAGCGGCGCCTCGGCCGTCATCTCGACCGCCGCGACGGCCCGTTCCCGCAGGCCCTCCCAGCGGCCGGTGAGCAGGGCGAGCCGGATCGAGGACATCTCCACCAGGAACACCGGGTACTGCGCGCCGGTCTCCTCGGAGATGCGCCTGCTCTGGTCGGCGAAGCGCTCGGCCGCCGCGTAGTGGCCGAGCGCGATGGCCGCGTCGAACAGGTTGGCGTAGCCGCGCGCCACCTGCCTGCGCACCGCCGCCGACGGGTCGTTCGCGGGCAGGGCCGCGGCCAGGTCGAAGGCGTCCGGCGAGCCCAGCATCATGGCCAGGCTGATCTTGTTGGCGTGCACGGCGGCGGTCAGCTCCGGATCCTGGTCCTCGACCGTGGCCAGCAGCTTCTCCGCCCGGTTCATCCACTCCTCGTGGACGGCCAGCGGCTCGTCGCCCCAGGCGGGCATCGCCAGCAGCGCCAGCCCGCGCGCGGCCAGGCTCGGCCGGTCGTGCAGGTCGGGCAGGGCGAGCAGGATCTCCTGACGGCCGGCGGCGACCACGCCCGCCTGGTTGGACAGCAGCACGCCCAGGTTGAGCCGGGCCTCGCCGCGTACGTGCCGGGACAGGAAGTCCTCGGCCAGCAGGTGGCGCAGCGAGCGCACCACCCGCCGGTAGGACAGCCCGATCGCGGCCACCCGGCTGAGCCGCAGCGCGAGCGGGCCGCGCGCGTCGTGCGGCAGTTTCGGGTCGGCCAGCATGCCGGCCAGCACCTCGACGGCGAGCGGGATGTCGCCGATGGCGGCGGCGTGGTCGGCCGCCGCGGGGCCGTGCCGCTGCCAGGACTCGAAGTCGCCCGCGCGCCTGGCGTGGTAGGCGAGCTGGACGAGCGGCGGCGGTTCGAGGGCGGACAGCGCGGTCACCGCCCGCTGGTGGGTGAGCCGCCGGTCGGGGCCGGGGATCGCGTCGTAGACGGCCTGCTGGGCGAGGGCGTGGCGGAAGCCGTACTGGCCGTCGTGCTGTTCGAGCAGCACGCCCGCCTTGAGCGCCTGGCTCAGCCCGTCGCCGAGGGGGTGGCCGGAGACGGCGGCGATGAGCTGCTCGTCGGCGGGCAGCCCGAGCACGGCGGCGGCGTGCACGGCGTGCAGCGCGGCCGGTGAGAGCCCGGTGAGCTGCTCGGTCATCGCCTCGCGCAGCAGCAGTGGCACCGCCATGCGCTCCAGGACCTCCGGCTCCTCCTCGCCGCCGAGTAACTGGCCCTCGTCGTCGAGCAAGGAGCGCACCACCTCCTCGATCACGAACGGCACCCCCGCCGTGCGGTCGCGCAGTTTCGTGACGAAGTCGGAGGTCAGCGTGGAACGGCCGAGCAGCGCCCCGGTCAGGCGGCGCACCCCCTCGACGTCGAGCGGCGTCAGCGAGATCACCTCGCTGCGCACCCCCGGCGGACGCCGGTACGCCCGCCCGAACGGCAGCCCCGGCACCGGCAGTCCCTCCCGGCGGAACGTCACCACCAGCGCGAGCCCCGCCGGCGGCTGGTCGGTGAGGAAGCGCAGCAGGTCACGGGTGCCGTCGTCGGCCCAGTGCAGGTCCTCGATCACCAGCACCGCCGGGGCCGCGGCGGCCAGCAGCGCGTGCACCGCGCGGAACAGGCGGTGGCGCTCGGCGCGCGGGTCGTCCAGCGGGGGCGGCGACGGCACCGGCGGCAGGTGCCCGGCCAGCTCCGGCAGGTAGCCGCGCAGGGCGCCGGTGACCGGGTTGAGCGTGCCCGTCTCCGGCAGCGCGCATCCGACGTGCCGCAGCGCGTCGAACACCGGGCCGTACGGGAACGGCTCGCGGATCTGGTGGCAATGGCCGATCAGGACGGTGCGTTCGCCGTCGGGCAACAGGTCGAGCGCGGCCCTGACCAGCCGGGTCTTCCCGATGCCCGCCTCGCCCTGCACGAGGATGACGGCCGGAGGGCCGGTGATGGCGTCGACGAGTGAGCGTAACTGGGCGTCACGCCCGATCAACCCAGGAGAAGCCAGGCTTGTCATCGGGGTCTCCGTAACAGTGCAGGTTTACTCCCCCTGTCGGAATACTGTTATCCATCACGGGTCAGCGCGGGTCAACCCTCTGTTTTCCGGTCAAATGCCGTGCCCTTGGTGGCGCCGGTGATCCCGGCGCCCTCGGCCGCCCCGTCCCGCGCGGGCGTCGCCTCAGGAGGCGACGGGGGTCCTGCCGTCCCCCGCCGGGGCGGGTTCGGCCAGGTCCACGCTGTCGCGGAGCTTGGCCGGCTTGAGGAACAGGGTGGCGATCACGCCGATCACGGCGATGCCCGCCGAGATCAGGAAGATGTGGCCGGTGGCGTCGCCGTACGCGGCCCTGACGATGCCCTTGAACGGCTCCGGCAGCGCCGCGATGTTGAGCGTGCTCTTGCCGCCCGCGGCCGCCTTGGCCGGGTCGATGCCCACCTTGGCCAGCCCTTCGGCGATGCCGGTCGCGACCTGGTTGGCCAGCACCGCGCCGAGCACCGACACACCCACCGTGCCGCCCAGCGAGCGGAAGAACGTCACGGCCCCGCTGGCCGCGCCCAGCTCGCGCAGCGGCACGGTGTTCTGGATCGCGAGGACCAGGTTCTGCATCGACATGCCGACGCCCGCGCCGACCAGCACCATCGCGCCGGCGATGAGCACGAGCGAGGTCTGGTGGTCCATCGTGGACAGCACCAGGAACCCGGCGGTCAGCACGACCGCCCCGGTGACGATGTACGGCTTGACGTTCCCGCTCCTCGACACCATGCGCCCGGAGATCGCCGAGGACAGCAGCACGCCGAGCATCATCGGGATCGTCAGCAGCCCCGCCTCGGTCGGGCTGTAGCCGCGGCCGATCTGGAAGTACTGGCCGAGGAAGACCGAGCCGCCGAACATCGCCATGCCCACCGCGAGGCTCGCCAGGATGGCCAGCGCCGGGGTACGGCGGCGGATGACGTGCAGCGGCACGACCGGCTCCTTGACCACGGTCTCCACCCAGGTCGCCACCGCCAGGACGGCGACGCCGCCGAGCACCATCGCGGCGGTCTGCCAGGACAGCCAGTCGAAGGAGTTGCCGACGAAGGTCACCCAGATGAGCAGCACGCTCACGCCGACCGCGATCAGCGTGGCGCCGACGTAGTCCACCTTGACGCCCTCGCGGCGCACGTGGGTCACCCGCAGGGTCTTCTGCAGCAGGAAGAAGGCGACCACGGTGAACGGCGCGGCCACGAAGAAGCACCAGCGCCAGCCGAGCCAGGAGGTGTCCGCGATCAGGCCGCCGAGCAGCGGCCCGGCCACGGTCGCGACGGCCATGACGCCGCCGAGGTAGCCGTTGTACTTGCCCCGGTCCTTGGGGCTGATCATCGCCGCGATGATCACCTGGACCAGGACCTGCAGCGCGCCCATGCCGAGGCCCTGGAGGGCGCGGAAGGCGATGAGCTGGGCGGTGTCCTGGGCGAAGCCGCAGGCCACCGAGCTGACCATGAAGATCACGATAGAGATCTGCAACAGCAGCTTCTTGCTGAACAGGTCGGCCAGCTTGCCCCAGATCGGGGTGGAGGCCGTGGACGCCAGCAACGAGGCGGTGATCACCCAGGTGTACTGCGACTGCGTGCCGTTCAGCGCGCCGATGATCTGCGGCAGCGCGACCGACACGATCGTGCCGCTGATCATCGCCACGAACAGGACGAGCAGCAGCCCGCTCAGGGCCTCCATGATCTGCCGATGGCTCATCTGACCCGGCGGCGCGGCCGGGACGGTCGGTGCGCTCATGCGCGGCCTCCTCCTACGTAAAACAATGCCCAATGGGAAAGTTTGCCCGCTGAGCATATATTCCCGGACGGTAGGCTTGGCGCATCATGGACAGCACCGGCGGGCTGCGCGAACGCAAGAAGGCCGAGACGCGGCAGGCCGTGCACGAGGCGGCCATGCGGCTGGTCGGGGAGCACGGCCTCGACGCCGTCACGGTCGAGACCATCGCCGACGCCGCGAACATCTCGCGCCGCACGTTCTCCAACTACTTCGCCGGCAAGGAGGACGCCGTCCTCTACGGCGAGGAGCAGCGCATCCGCGACCTGGTCGAGAAGGTGGGCGCCCAGCCGGCCGGCCGGACCGCCTGGCAGGCGCTCTGCGGGGCGATCGACGACGTGTTCGAGGAGGTGGGCGAGCCGGCGCGGGAGTGGGCCGTGCGCGCCCGTCTGGCCAAGCGGCACCCGTCGCTGCTGGCCCGGCAGCTCGCCAACCACGCGGCGCTGGAGCGCGACCTGGCCCAGGCGATCTCCGGGCGGGAGAGCCCGGTGCGTCCGCAGGTGATGGCGGCCGGGTTCCTCACGGCGTTGCGGCTCGGGTCGCATCTGTGGGTCGAGGAGCGTCAGTCGCGCTCGCTGCGGGAGGTCATGGCCGAGATGCTCGACGAGATGTCCCGCCCGTTCAGCTGACCGCCCGCGTCCCGATGCGGGAACGCGGGCGGGAGTGGGAGCAGGGAACGGGTGGCGGCGTCAGGAGCAGGTGGTGTTCACGGGGGTGGCGGGGTCAGGAACAGGCGGGGTCAGGAACAGGCGGGGTCAGGAACAGGCGGGGTCAGGAGCAGGTGGTGTTCGCAGGGGTGGCGGCCGTGCCGTTGGCGGTGAAGCCGATCGCCACCGACGCCCCCGGCGCCAGGTTCCGCGCCCAGTCGGGCCCCTTGGCGGTCCACGTGGTGCCCGAGACCGTCACCACCGCGTTCCAGGCGTTGTTCAGCGTGACGCCCGAGGGCAGCGTCCAGGTCGCGGTCCAGGCGTTGATCGGGGACGTCCCGGTGTTCTTCACCGTCACCTCGCCCTGGAAGCCGCCCTGCCAGGCGTTGGTCTGCTTGTAGCCGACCGTGCACTGCCCCGGCGGGTTCGCCGTCGGCGACGTCGTGGGGTCGCCCCCGCCCCCGGCCGGCGGGATCAGGTACGGCTGCAGGATGTCCTGCTTGGCCTGGTTGATCGTGGTCCAGTCGTCATTGGCGATGCCGCCGGTGTCGCCCGAGTTCGGGTTCCACGACCAGTACGTGAACGACATGCCGTTCACCCCGGTGCCGGTGTACTTCATGAGCTCCTGGAGCCAGACCTTGTCGACGTTCGAGGCCAGCGTGGTGCCGAACTCGCCCATCATGATCGGCGCGATGTTCTGCCTGTACAGGTAGCCCCAGTACTTGTCCCAGATGGCGGGCATGTTGGCGGGGTAGTCGGGGGCGTCGAACCAGGTCTGGTGGTAGACCGAGGTGGCGTACTCGTGCGGTGAGTAGACCAGGCGGTTCGCGACGTTGAGCCGTACCGGGTACTGGCCGGCCTTCGACAGGTTGCCGCCCCACCAGCCGCAGTCCTCGTCATTGCCGGGATCGTTGTCCCAGACGTTCGACAGGCCGCCGCTCGGGCAGCTCACGCCCTCGACGAAGATCAACCAGTTGGGGTTCACGCCCAGGACCGCGTTGCCCGCCCGTTCGGCCGCCAGGCGCCAGTCGCGGGCCTGGTCGCCGCAGCCCCAGCAGGCGCCGGTCGCGTTGGGGTTGGTGCCCTCGGCGTGCGGCTCGTTGTGCAGGTCGGCGCCGATGACCGTGGGGTTGTTCGCGTAGTGCTGGGCCAGGGTCTTCCAGTCGTTGATCCAGGTGCTCTCGGGGGTGGCGCCGACGTACCAGAGCGGGGACTGGCCGGCCGCGGTCGGGCGGTGGCGGTCGAGGATGATCCGCATGCCCTTGACGCCCGCGTAGTCCACGACCTTGTCGAGGATCTGCATGGGGGACAGGCCGACCAGGTCGGGGTTGACGTAGTCGTTGATCCCGGTGGCGGTGGCCCCGGGCTTGAGCGCGTCGTTGGAGTACGGCACCCGCAGCGTGTTGTAGCCCAGCGAGGCCATCTTGTCGATCTGGCTCTTCCAGGGGTTGCTCGACCACAGGCCGTGGAAGGTCTTGTTGTCGGTCTCCATGCCGAACCAGTTGATCCCGGTCAGCCGGACGGTCGCCCCGGTGCTGTCGAGGATCTTGTTGCCGCTGGTGTGCAGGTAGCCGGTCCCTGTTCCGGTCGCCGCGCCCGCCGGGGTGGTGGTCAGCGCGACGGCGACAGCCGCTCCGGCCACCACCGTGGCCAGGGCGGTCAGTGCCGCCTTCGAGGTCTGCATGGGGTGCCCTTTCCGCGAGGGGGAACGCGGCGTCATGCTCGGCCGCCGCGTTCGGGCACGTCAATGCGAGGACGCCGGTCAGCCCGTCTGACCTGCGGGAACGCCTGAAACTTTCATGCCGTGGTAGTGCCAGGTGGAGTACGGGTCCTCGCGGCCGCGCCAATGTGCCCGGACGCGTCCGTCACTTGGATGGCAGGCATGACGATCACGCGCATGACGATCCCCGGGCGCTGGGTGGAGGGCGCCGGGCTGGTGCTCGGACCGGCGCTGCTGCTCGCCGGAGTCCTCGTCCGCCTCGGCGCCGACGACTTCTTCCCCGGCCAGCTCGCCGCCTACGCCGCCGACCCGGGCCGCATGGCCCTGTCCTACAGCCTGTACGCCGCGGGCGCCGTGCTGCTGTGGCCGGCGGTGACCGCGCTCGGCCGGGCGATCGCCGTCACCCATCCGGCTCTGGCCAGGTGGGGCGTGACGCTGGCGGTGCTGGGGCTGTTCGGCAGGGTGTTCCACGCCGGGGTGAGCCATCTGGCGTTCCAGCTGGTGGACGCGCTCGGCCCGGAGGCGGCCGAGCGGGTCGTCGCCGGCACGTACGGGGCCTTCCACGTGTTCAAGGCGGTCAACGTCTGCATCATGGGCGGCTGGGTCGTGCTGGCCGTGGGCGCCTTCCGCGCCGGGGCCTTCGGGGCCGGGCCGGCCGGCGTGGTCAGGTGCGTCGCGCTGGCGCTGGCGGCCGGGCTGCCGCTCGGCGTGCTCAAGGGCAGCAGCGACCCGATCGCGCTGGCCGCGCTGGCCGGGCTCGTCGTCGCGCTGGCGCCCATGGGCGTCGCGGTGCTCCGGACGGGCCCCGCGCCCCGCTGGTGGGCGCTCGTGCTCACGGTCGCGCTGGTCCCGGCGGCGTTCCTCGTGGGGATGGCGGGCTGACTCCCCTATAGTTGACATCAACTAGCCGACGATGGATAGTTGATATCAACTAAAGGGGACTCCGATGGAGAAGCGCCGCAAGGTGGCCAACCCGCTCGCGCTGGCGGTGCTGGCGTTCCTGCTGGTCGAGCCCATGCACCCGTACGAGCTGGGCCGCCGTCTGCAGGAGACCGACAAGGACAAGAGCTTCAAGTACAACCGCGGCTCGCTCTACATGGTCGTCAAGCAGCTCGCCAAGGCGGGGTTCATCGTCGAGCGGGAGACCGTCCGCGACACCGAGCGGCCCGAGCGCACGCTCTACGAGCTCACCGGCGAGGGCCGCGCGGAGCTCTACGACTGGCTGCGCGAGCTGGTCTCGACGCCGCAGGAGGACTATCCGCACTTCGGCGTCGCGTTGTCGCTGATCAGCGTGCTCGACCCGGCCGAGGCCGTCGGGCTGCTGGAGCGGCGCGCGGCGGCGATGACCGCCCAGCGGGCCGAGCTCGCCCGGACCGCCGACGCCGCCCGCGCGGACGGCGTGGCCTGGGTGTTCCTCGTGGAGGACGACTACCGCCTCGCGGTGCTCGACGCGGAGCTGGCCTTCGTCGCCCGCCTCATCGAGTCCCTCAGCGCACCTGACTACGCCAGGACCTGGCACGAGATGTTCGGGAGTCGGCAATGACAGCAGTGAGCACGGCATTGGTGATCGGCGGGGGCATCGCCGGCCCCGTCACCGCGATGGCGCTGCGGCGCGCGGGGATCGAGGCGACCCTGTACGAGGCGTACGACCGGGGAGCGGAAGGCGTCGGCGGCACGCTCACGATCGCCCCGAACGGGCTAGCGGCGCTGCGGGCCGTCGGCGCGGAGGAGGCCGTCCGGGCGGTCGGCCAGCCGGTGGCGCACACGGTCGTCCGCGACGGCGCGGGCCGGCGCATGGGCGAGCTGGCCGGCCTGCCCGACCTGCCGCCCAGCCAGGCGATGTGGCGCTCGCAGCTCTACGGCGCGGTCCGCGACCGGGCCCTGGCCGCCGGCATCCGCACGGAGTACGGCCGGCGCCTGGTAGGCGTCGAGGAGCACCCCGGCGGCGTCACCGCGCGCTTCGCCGACGGCGGCAGCGCGAGCGCCGACATCCTGGTCGGGGCCGACGGCATCCGTTCCGTGGTCCGGTCCCTGATCGACCCGGCCGCCCCGGGGCCGCGCCACGTGCCCCTGCTGAACTTCGGCGGGCTGGCCGACGTCGCCGTGCCGGCCGGGGAGCAGGCGTCCTGCTTCGTGTTCGGGCGGCGGGCGTTCCTCGGCTACTGGGTGCAGCCCGACGGGCGCACGGCCTGGTTCTGCAACGTGCCGCACGCCGAGCCGACGACGTCCGCGCAGGCGCGCCGGGTGCCGCCCGGGGAGTGGCTGCGCCGCCTGGGCGAGCTCTTCGCGGGTGAGGAGCCGGGGGAGGAGCTGGTGCGGCACACGTCCCCCGAGAACCTGGTGGCGCTCGGCACGGTGGAGATCATGCCGAGCGTCCCGCACTGGCACCGCGGCAGGATGGTGCTGGTGGGCGACTCGGTGCACGCGCCCTCGCCCAGCTCGGGGCAGGGGGCGTCGCTGGCCGCCGAGAGCGCCGTCCAGCTCGCCCGCTGCCTGCGCGACCTGCCCGCCGTGCCCGCCGCGTTCGACGCCTACGTACGGCTGCGCCGCGACCGCGTCGAGCGGGTCGCCGCCCGCGCCTCCCGGACGAACAGCAGCAAGACCCTCGGGCCCTTCGCCGTCACGATGATGCGGCTGATGATGCCGCTGGCCACCCGGACGTTCCTGGCCCCCGAACGCGCCCTCGGCCCCGAGCAGCGCCACCACCTCGACTGGGACGAGCCGGTGACCGCCTAAGCGGTCAGCAGCTTGACGATCGCCACCACCCCGATGCAGACGACCGCACCGCGCAACACCGGCGCGGGCAGCCTGCGTCCCACCCGCGCCCCCAGGAACCCGCCGACCGTCGAGCCCAGCGCCACCAGCAGCACGGCCCACCAGTCGACGTCGGCCACCAGCGTGTACAGGACGGCGGCCGTGGCGTTGACCACGAGCGACAACACGTTCTTGGCGGCGTTGACGCGCTGCAGCTCCTCGTCGAGGAAGATGCCGAGCAGCCCGATGAGCAGCACGCCCTGCGCCGCGCCGAAGTAGCCGCCGTACGCCCCGGCGGCCAGCACGCCCAGCCACAACCAGGGCCCGCCGTGCGCCTGCCGCGGACGGCTGGCCAGCAGCCGGCTGATCCTGGGCTGGGCCAGGACCAGCACGCAGGACAACCCGATCAGCACCGTCACGACCGCCGTGAACGTGCGCTCCGGCAGGTTGAGCAGCAGCAGCCCGCCGATCAGCGAGCCCAGCGCGGACGCCGAGGCCAGCCGGAGCAGGCGGCCGCGCTGACCCTTGAGCTCGGCGCGGTAGCCGAGGACGCCGGTCACGCCGCCGGGCACCAGGCCGATGTTGTTCGAGACGTTGGCGGTGACCGGCGGCAGGCCGACGGCCAGCAGCGTCGGGAACGTGATCAGCGACCCGGAACCGACGACGGCGTTGATGCCTCCCGCTCCGACGCCCGCCGCGAAGACCGCGGCCATCTCCCAAGGTGTCATGGCGGGTGACTCTAGTGCGTGGCCCTGGTGCGCTCGCTGGTCAGGTGGGGGTCAGCGGGTGAGGGTGCCCGCCCGGACCAGCCAGTCGACCGCCTCCGCGACCGCCTCCAGCGAGGTGTGCCGGGGGCGGTGGCCGAGCAGCCGTCCGGCCTTCTCCATGCTGCAGTGGGGGCTGTGCGCGATGTGGTCGTAGGTGACGCGGGCGTGGTGCTCCGGCACGGTCTCCCGCCACTGCTCCCACGGCAGGTACGACAGCCGCGCCTCCCGGCCGGACCAGCCCGCCACCGCCTCGGCGTAGCCGCGCAGCGTCAGCGCGGTCACGGCCACCGAGTGGAAGCTCTCGCCCCTGGCGGCGGCCGGGTTGTTCATGGCGTCCACGAACAGCCGGGCGACGTCGTCGGCGTGGACGTGCTGCACGGTCTCCATGCCCAGGTTGGGCAGCCGCACCTCCGCACCGTCGGCCAGCGCCTGGAACACGGCCGGGTCGAGGTTGCCGGCCGGGTTGACCGGGATCCAGCCCGGGCCGGTGATGTGCCCGGGATGGACGATCGTGGCCGGGAACCCCTCCCGCGCGGCCAGGTCGAGCAGGTACGCCTCGATCGCGGCCTTCTGCCGGCCGTACTCGCCGATGGGGCGTTTCGGGCGGTCTTCTGTCGTCGGGACGCGGGTGCTCGGGCCGTGCACCCAGATCGTGCCGCAGTGCAGGAACTGCCGGACCCGGCCGGCCAGCGCCCCGGCCAGGTGGCGGGCGCTCGCCTCGGTGAAGCAGATGAGGTCGATGACCACGTCGGCCTCCAGCTCGGCGATCCGCCGCCCGAACGTGCCCGCGGCCTCCTCGGCCTCCCGGTCGGCGACCACGGTGGCGACCCGCTCCCACGCGCCGTGCGGCGTGTACGGCTCCCGCTTGCCCCGGCTCACCGCGACCACGTCGTGGCCCGCGTCCACCAGGCGCGGGACCAGATAGGTGCCGATGTGCCCACTCGCCCCGATCACCACTACGCGCATGCACCCACCCTAGACCGGCTCGAACCGGGCCCCCGATCGCCGGGCCCGGGGGCGATCAGGCGCGTCGCCCGATCGCCAGGTCCAGGCAGCGGATCAGGCAGGCCGCCCGATCGCCAGGTCCAGGGGGCGGATCAGGCAGAGCGCCCGATCGCCAGGTCCAGCGCGTGGGCCGCGTCCTGGCCCGGCGTCGGGCGCCAGGCCACGTGCTGGTCGGGGCGGACCAGGGCCAGTGCGCCGGCCGCGTCCGGCAGGTCCACCTCCCGCAGCGGCACGCCCAGCTCGGCCGCCCGCTCCACCAGCACCTTGGCCTCCGGCGACGACAGGTCGCCCACCAGGCTGAACCCGGGCCCGAGCCGGTCGTAGAGCGACTCGCCCGGAGCGAGCCACCGGTGCGGCAGCCGCTCGCCGCACCCGCCGGCCACCACCGGCGACCCCGCGTACGTGTACCCCAGCACCAGGTCCAGGCTGTGGAACTCGCTGTCCTTGGTCCGCCGCACCGCCTCCGCGACGGCCGGGCGCACCCGCTCGAACTCGGCGTCCGAACCCATCAGCGCGGGATCGGCCAGTTCGGGCGCGAGCGTGGCCATGTTGGCGGCGGCGGCCTCGATCGTGGCCGCCGCGACCGGCCGGCGTTCGGCCTCGTAGCTGTTCAGCAGGGTCGTGGGGGCCCATCCGTTCAGGACGGCGGCCAGCTTCCAGCCGAGGTTGACCGCGTCCCCGAGGCCGGTGTTGAAGCCGTGGCCGCCGTAGGGCGGGTTCTGGTGCGCGGCGTCGCCCGCCAGGAACACCCGCTCGCCGGCGTACCGGTCGGCCAGCAGCATGCGCGCGGTCCACGGGTCGGTGGCCAGGATCTCGACCTCGACGTCGGCCCCGACCAGGTTGCGGACCAGGCGGACCGGGTCGGTCCCCTCCGCCGGGACGCCCTGGGCGATGCACCACCACAGGTCCTCCAGGTCAAGCCGGCCGAGCATGCCGGGCTGGGCCGGGTTCAGCACCCAGTAGTGCACGGCGGGGCCGTGGGGCACCCGTTCGGCCAGGCCGGGCGCGCGGAAGACGACGTTGAAGTTGGGCCTGGCGTCCTGGCGGCCCTCGTAGCGGGCGCCGATGGCCGGGCGCGTCACGCTGCGGGCGCCGTCGCAGCCGACGACGTAGGCGGCGCGCACCTGGCGGGTGCCGCCGTCCGCGGCGGCCAGGTCGGCGGTGACGCCGTCGGCGTCCTCGCGCAGGCCGGTCACCCGCCAGCCGGTGAGCAGCGCGTCACCGGCGGCCTCGCGCAGCACCTCCTCGACGATCGGCTGCGGCACCTGCTGGCCCGGCTCGGCGGCCAGGTCGGAGCCGGTCAGGTCGAGGCCGAAGCAGCCGCCGATCCTGGTGATCTCGCGGCCGAGCAGGCCGGTCGTGAAGACCGCCTCGTCCGACCAGGAGACCGCGAGCGGCGCGCGGGCGCGCACCGTCTCGGCCAGCCCCCACCTGCGCAGCAGCTCCATCGACCGGGCCGACGTGGTCTTGGCGCGCGGACGCAGCCACGACACGCTCTCGCGCGGCTCGACGACCATGCTGCGCACGCCGTGATGGGCCAGCTCCACGGCCGTCGCCAGCCCGACGGGCCCGCCTCCGGCGATCAGTACCGGTATGTCGGTCTGGCGCACGCTTGCTCCCATTCGTCATGGTGATCATCGGCATACTCCAAGCGCCGCGCGTCCCACGTCAAGCTCGGGCCGAAACCCTGGCCGGATCACCGATCGGAAACGATCTAGAGGACGGCCGCCGGACTTGTTACGGTCGTTGCATGACTGAGTCCTCGGCGGTGCCGCTGCACATGCGGCGGGTGGAGTTCGATCCGGCCCCCGAGCTGGGCGAGGTGCGCGACCAGGAACGGATCAAGCGCATCGACACCCTCCTCGGCCTGGAGGCGTGGGTGGTGACCCGGTACGCCGACGTCCGCGAGGTCCTGGGCGACGCCGACCGGTTCAGGCTCGCCAGGCAGGGCTCCGCCCGCATGCCCGGAGCGCCCGAGCTGACCGAGGAACAGCTCGCCGAGCTGCGCGCGGGCAACCTGCTGGGCCAGGACCCGCCCGAGCACACCCGGCTGCGCAGGATGCTGACGCCCGAGTTCACGATCCGCCGGATGAAGCGGCTGGAGCCCCGCATCAGGGACATCGTGCACGAGCACCTCGACGCCATGGAGGCCGCGGGCTCCCCAGCCGACCTGGTGTCGTCGTTCGCGCTGCCGATCCCGTCGCTGGTGATCTGCGAGCTGCTGGGCGTGCCGTACGAGGACCGCGCCGACTTCCAGCGGCGGTCCGGCCGCATGCTGGACCTGTCGCTGCCGGTCGAGCAGCGGGTGGCGGCCAACTTCGAGTCGCGGGCGTACATGCGCGAACTGGTCACCCGCATGCGCACCGAGCCGGGCGAGGACCTGCTCGGCATGCTCATCCGCGAGCACGGCGACGACCTGACCACCAGCGAGCTCGTCGGCATCGGCAACCTGCTGCTGCTCGCCGGGCACGAGACCACCTCCAACATGCTCTCGCTCGGCACGCTCGCCCTGCTGCGCAACCCCGGGCAGCTCGAACTCCTGCGCAAGGAGCCCGAGCGCATCGACGCGACGGTCGAGGAGCTGCTGCGCTGGCTCAGCATCGTCCACTCCGGGACTATCAAGATCACGTCCAGGGAGGTCGAGCTGGCCGGGCGGACCATCGGCGCGGGCGAGATGATCATGTGCTCGCTGCCCGCCGCCAACCGCGACCCCGGCTTCATCGCCGACCCCGACACCCTCGACATCACCCGCGGCGCCCCCGGCCACGTCGCCTTCGGCCACGGCGTCCACCACTGCCTGGGCGCGCCGCTCGCCCGCATGGAGATGAAGATCGCCTTCCCCGCGCTCTTCGAACGTTTCCCCGGCCTGCGCCCGACCGATTCCACGCCCGAGTTCCGCTCCTTCAACGTCGTCTACGGCCTGACCGAGCTGGAGGTCGCCTGGTAGCGGCGCGCACGCGGATTTTGTCGGCGGCGGCGGATAACGTGCGGGTGTCATGCCAACCGAAGCCAGGCCACACGAGCTGATCGGCAGGGACCACCCCGCCGCGCTGCTGCGCGCCGAGGTCGCGCGGGTGGTCGACAGCCACGGCGGCCTGGTCCTCGTCACCGGCGAGGCCGGCATCGGCAAGACCACGCTCGTCACCAGCGCCGCCGCCGAGGCCAGGCGCAGGGGCGCGCTCGTGGTCGGCGGCGCCTGCTGGGATTCCGGCAGCGCCCCCGGCTACTGGCCCTGGGTCCAGGTCATCCGCGCCCTGCGCCGCTCGGCCGCCCCCCACGAGTGGGCCGAGGCCGAGCAGTCGGCCGGCGGCAGTCTGGCCGCCCTGCTCGGCGAGGCGGCGGCGCTCGCCCAGCCACACCTGGAGGTCACCGCCGCCGACGCCGACCCCGCCTCGGCGTTCCAGATCTACGACGCGGTCACCACCGCCCTGGTGTCGCTCTCGCAGCACCACCCGCTCGTGATCGTCATCGACGACCTCCACGCGGCCGACCCGGCCTCGCTGCGGCTCCTTGAGTTCGCGGCCCGCCAGACCTGGTTCGAGCGCCTGCTCCTCGTCGGCACCTACCGCGACGCCGAGGTCGAGCCGGTCGACCACCCGCTGCGCGACCTGCTGTCGCCGCTCGTCGCCAAGGCCACCACCATCACGCTCACCGGCCTCGACCAGGCCGGGGTGGGCGCCCTCATGGCCCGCACCGCCGGGCTCGACCCGCCCGCCGACCTGGTCGCCGAGGTTCATGTGCGCACGGGCGGAAACCCGTTCTTCGTCGAGCAGACGGCCCGTTTGTGGCGCAGCGGCGGCTCGGCCACGGCCGTGGCGCCCGGCGTCCGCGACGCGCTGCTGCGCCGGCTGTCCCTGCTGCCGCGTCCGGTGTCGGAGCTGCTGCCCGCCGCGGCCGTGCTCGGGCGCGAGTTCCACCGCCAGGTGCTGGCCGCCACCGTGGCCGCCCCCGTCGCGCACGTCGACCGTCTCCTCGACACCGCCGTGATCGCCAGGCTGGTGGTGACCAAGGGCGGCGGCCGGTTCGCCTTCGCCCACGACCTCGTCCGCGAGACCCTCTACGACGCCGTCCCCGACGTGCGCGATCTGCACGCCGCCGTGGTGCGCGCCCTCGACGGCGCCCCCGACCTGGCCCGCCGCATGCTGCCGAGCGACCTGGCCCGGCACGCCTACCTCGCCGGCGACCGCGTCGACCCCGAGCGCGCGATCGACCTGCTCCAGGCCGCCGCCCGCGCCGCCCGCAGCCGGCTCGCCGGCGAGGAGGAGCTCGGCCACCTGCGCCGCGCCCACGAGCTGAGCGCCGCCGCCGCGCCCCGCCGGCGCGTGCTGATCTGCCTCGACCTCGGCCGCGAGCTGCACCACCGCGGCGAGCGCGACGCGGGCCGCCGGCTGTTCGAGGAGGCCGGCGCCGTCGCCGCCGATCTCGGCGACCCCGAGCTGACCGCCCGTGTCGCGCTGGTCTTCCGCTCCCACTACGGCCACGACGACTCCCTCGACCGGCTGCGCCGGGCCCACGCCGCGCTCGTCGGCGAGCCGGCCCCCGACGACCGCCTGGCCCTCGACCTGGTCTTCCACCTCACCGCCCAGGCCCGCCAGGGCGGCGACGACGACGTCCTGGCCTTCAGCCTGTGGGCCCACCACGACATCATCTGGGGCCCCGGCACGGCGGGCGAGCGGGTGGCCCTGACCGGCGAGCTGCTCGACATCGCCCGGCGCACCTCCGACCGCGAGCTCGAACACTTCGCCGGCGCCCTGCGCTGGGTGGCCATGATCGAGGAGGGCGACCCCCGCTACCTCGACCGGTTCCACGACTACGCGGCCAAGGGCCGCAGCACCGACGACGCCCACCTCAACCTCACCACGTCCGTCGACGCCAGCATCGTGGCCGCGCTCGCCGGCCGCTTCGCCGAGGCCGAGTCGCTGATGACGGGGCTGTCCCTCGACGGCAAGGACCACGACTTCGACGTCATGCTCGACCACCACCGCTGGGCGATCCGCTGGCTCCAGGGCAGGGTGGAGGAGCAGGAAGACGTCCTGCGCAGGCTCAGAGCCGGCCGCCACCCCGACCGCGGCCTGCTGGAGGCGCTGACCGCCCTGCAGGCCGGCGACGTCGGCACCGCGCTGCGCCACCACGCGGCCGGCGCGCGGGTGGGGCGCATGGCCGAGCCGCTGTGGCTGCGTTTCCAGGCGGAGCTGGCCGCCGCCACCCACGACCGCGAGCTCGCCGCCGGGGCGCGGGCCGCGCTGCTGCCGCACCGGGGGCGGTGGGCGGTGTCCTACTACGGCTGGGACATCAGCGGTCCCTACGACCTGTGGATCGCCGTGCTCGACCTGGCCGAGGGGCGGTGGGCGGAGGCGGCCGAGGGGTTCGCGCGGGCGTACCGGTCGGCCGACCGGATGCGGGCCCGCCCGTGGTCGGTCCTGGCCCGTGCCCGCCTGGCCGAGGCCCTCCTGGCCGGCGGCGACACCGCCGGGGCCCGTCCCGTGCTGGCGGAGGTCCGCCGCGAGGCGGCCGAGCTCGGCATGCACCACGTCCTCGACACCCTCCCGCCGCAGGCGAGCGCCGCCGCCGAGCCCGCGCCCCCGCAGGGCCCCGCACGCGACGAGGGCCCCGAGCCGGCCACGGGCCACTTCCGCAAGGACGGCGAGGTCTGGGCCCTCCGGTTCGCCGGGCGGCTGGCCCACATGCCCGACGCCAAGGGCCTGCGCGACCTGCATTACCTGCTCGGACACCCCGGCGCCGACATCCCCGCCGTGGCCCTGCTCGCCCCGGAGGGCGGCGACGTCGTGCTGGCCGCCCGCGCGATGGGCGGCGACGCCGTGCTCGACGAGGAGGCCAAGGCCGACTACCGCCGCCGCCTGTCCGTCCTCGACGACGAGATCGACCGGGCCACCGGCCGCGGCGACGACGACCGGGCGGCCGAGTACGACCGCGAAAGGGCTGCCCTGCTGGAGGAGCTCCGCACGGCCGCCGGGCTGGGCGGCCGCTCCCGCCGTCTGGGCGACGAAGCCGAACGGGCCCGCAAGACGGTGACCGCCAGAATCCGCGACACCCTCCGCAAACTCACCCAGACCCACCCCGAACTCGCCACCCACCTCCGCGCCACCATCTCCACCGGCGCCACCTGCCGCTACCAGCCCACCACCCCCATCACCTGGCACCTCTGATCGGACGGTGTGGCCGTCTATCGCAGGAGCGAGGAGGGCCTCGTGGGCCAAGCGCGCCTCACCGCACCGCCAGAACCGCCCTTGCCGGCGCAGCACGAATCGGGCGCGAAGGCAGGGGATGCCTGCTTCGCGCCCGATCGGGGCGGTTGCGGGTTATTTGCGGTTGTAGAGGCGCATGGTCAGGGTGCCGAAGATCGCGATGAGGAGGACGGACGCGATCAGCACCCAGGTCAGCTCGCCCACGTCCGGGGTGCCGGCCATCAGCGAGCGGACGGCGGCCACCAGACGGGTGATCGGGTTGACGTTGACGAAGATCTGCAGCCAGCCGGGCATCGTGGCCGGGTCGACGTACACGTTGCTGAGGAAGGTCAGCGGGAACAGGACGAGCATGCTCACGCCCATCACCGACTTCTCGCTCCGCATGAGCAGGCCGAACATCGTCCACACCCACGAGAAGGCGAAGGAGAAGCCGAGCAGCAGCACGATCCCGGCCAGCACGCCCGTGACGCCCCCCTGCGGACGGAACCCCAGGACCAGGCCGACGGCGAGGATGACCGTCGAGGCCAGGGTGTAGCGCAGGACGTCGCCGAGCAGGTAGCCCACCATGGTCGAGGGACGCCAGATCGGCAGGGTGCGGAAGCGGTCGAACACCCCCTTCTCGATGTCCTTGTTGACCTCCACCCCGGTGTACATGGTGATCATCACGACGCTGCTGACCATGATGCCGGGCAGCAGGAACTGCAGGTAGTCGGTCGGGGAGCCGGCCAGGGCGCCGCCGAACAGGTACGTGAACATCAGCGTCATCATGAGCGGGAACGCGGTCACGTCGAAGAGCTGCTCGGGCACGTGCTTGATCTTCAGGATGGCCCGCCAGCCGAACGTGACCGACGCCGACCACGCGCTCGGCCGGGGCGGCTTCACCCCGGGGGCCAGGACGGTGCCGAGCACGTCGGCGGCGGGGGAGTAGGTCGTGGCGGTCTCGGTGGTGGCGGTCATGCTGCGGCCTCCTGCGCGGTCGCGGACTCGGCGGTCTCGGTGGCGGGGTGGTCGGTCAGGGCGAGGAAGACCTCGTCCAGGCTGGGCTGGCCGAGGGAGAAGTCGTCGACGACGATCCCGGCCTCGGCCAGGCGGCCGAGCGCGCGCGAGGCCTGCTCGGCGGCGGCGGCCTCGCGGCCGTGGCCGGTGATGCGGGCGGTGAGCGACACGGGGTCGGCGTCCAGGTAGACGGGCGCATCGAGGATCTGGGACAGCAGCCGTTCGGCCTCGGGACGGGTGCCGGGATCGCGCAGCCGCACGTGGACCGAGCCGGCGCCGACGGACGACTTGAGCTCGCCCGGCGTGCCCTCGGCGATGACCCTGCCGTGGTCGATGACCGCGATGCGGCCGGCCAGGCGGTCGGCCTCCTCCAGGTACTGGGTGGTGAGCAGCACGGTGGTGCCGTGGGCGACGACGATGCGGACGATGTCCCAGACCTGGTTGCGGCTGCGCGGGTCGAGGCCGGTCGTCGGCTCGTCGAGGAAGAGCAGGTCAGGCGTGTTGAGGATGCTGGCGGCGATGTCGATGCGCCGCCGCATGCCGCCCGAGTACGTCTTGACCTGCCGTCCCGCGGCCTCCGTCAGGCCGAACGCCTCCAGCAGCTGCGCCGCCCGCTCCCGGGCGGCCGGCTTGCGGTGGCCGAGCAGGCGGCCGAGCAGGACCAGGTTCTCGGCGCCGGTCATGTCCTCGTCGACGGAGGCGTACTGGCCGGTCAGGCTGACGCGGCCGCGTACGGCGTCGGCCTCGCGCACCACGTCGTGTCCGAACACGGTTGCCTCGCCGCCGTCCGGCCGCAGCAGCGTGGCCAGCATGCGGACGGCGGTGGTCTTGCCCGCGCCGTTGGGGCCGAGCACGCCGTAGACGGTGCCGGCCGGCACCTCCAGGTCGAGGCCGTCCACGGCGCGGTTGTCGCCGAAGACCTTGACCAGGCCGGAGGTCTGTATCGCCAGGTCTCGCATGGGTGTTCCTCTCATGAGCAGTACGGCTGGGCGCGCCGGGCGTCGCGCAACGCCCGGCCCCACCAGGTGAGCTGGTCGAGCATGGCCGCGACCGCACGCGCGCGGTCGTCGGTGTCGTACGGTTCGCCGCTTCCGGCCACGTCGTCGCCCAGCAGGTCGAGGCCGACCCAGTCGCGCATCGTCACGACGTGCAGGGCGGAGAAGACGGTACGGAGCTGCTCGACCGCGTACAGACCGGAAGATCCCGAGCCGTAGGCGACGAAACCGGCCGGCTTGGCCTGCCATTCGTCGTAGGCGTAGTCGATGGCCTGCTTGAGCGAGGCCGGGAAGCTGCGGTTGTACTCGGGGGTGACGACGGCGAAGGCGTCGGCCTCGCCGACGGCCGCGGTGAAGCGGCGCATCGAGGGGGTGCTGCGCTCCGGGTAGCGGTCGGGGAAGGCGTAGTCGGCCAGGTCGAGGAGGTCGACCGCCAGGTCGGGACGGTCGCGGGCGCGGCCGGCGAACCACTTCGCCACCGTCTCGCCCATCCGCCCGACGCGGGTGCTCGCGATGATCACCGCGAGGCGGAGCGGTGCGGCGCTCCCGCCGGCGGTGTCGTCCCTGCCCGTCATCGTCCACCTCCCTCGGCCCGTTCCGGGCTCTCACCAAGGAGGCGCGAGACGGCCGCCAGACGTCCGCTAGACGGGATCTAGCGGGACGTCAGGCGGCCGGTCTGAGCACGTAGCCGACGCCGCGCAGGGTGTGGATCATCGGACGGCGGTCCGCGTCGATCTTGCGGCGCAGGTAGGAGATGTACAGCTCGACGATGTTGCCCTGGCCGGCGAAGTCGTAGGCCCACACCCGGTCGAGGATGTGCGCCTTGCTGAGCGCGCGTCCCGGATGGCGCATGAGCAGCCGCAGCAGCTCGAACTCGGTCGGGGTGAGCCGGACCTCCTGGCCGGCCCGCCGTACCTGGCGGGTCTCCTGGTCCAGGGTGAGGTCGCCGACGGACAGGGCGTCGGCCGAGCGGCGCAGCAGGCCGTGCAGCCTGATCACGACCTCGTCCACGCCGAACGGCCGCATCACGTAGTCGTCGGCGCCCGCGCGCAGTCCGAGCGACGGGTCGGGCAGGGCGTCCGGCGCGGTCAGGAAGAGGACCGGCACGCCGGGCAGCGCGGCCCGCAGCCGGGGCAGGAAGCGGCCGCCGCCCTTGACGTCCAGGACGATCGCCCCCGGACGGAACCCGCGCACGGCCCTGACCGCCTCGCCGCCGCCCAGGCTGCGCACGTCCCAGCGGCGCATCGCGCGGGAGAGGGACGCGCCGAGCGGGTGCTCGTCCACGACGAGGACGGCGTACGAGTCGCGCGCGGATCCGGGCGTCACGGTCGGACCGGTCGGGTGCATGCCGGAAACGATGCCGGTCGCGCATGAGGTTTGTCTGAGGACCGCTTGTGACGCGCATGAGGACTCGCTTGTGACGCGCATCTGACGCGCATGAGGACCGCTTGTGACGCGCAAGACGCGCTGGTGACGCGCTTGTGACGCGCAGGAGGCCCCGGGAACAGCGGAAGGGCCCGGCCGCAGCCGAGCCCTTCCCATCCCTTGAAGCGCGATCACCGTTCCTGCCGCTACCCGGAATGTGCGGCTTATCACTTAGCCGAGTCGGTTCTATGACTAGACCTTGACTCCGGTTGAGGTTCTAGGCTGCCTTTCATGAGCGGAATTCTGGTGACCGGCGCGACCGGCAACGTGGGCAGGCATGTCGTCTCCTCCCTGGCGGAGGCGGGACACGAGGTGCGGGCGCTGGTCCGCGACCCGGCCCGGGCGGTGCTCCCGGACGGCGTCGAGCCCGTACGCGGCGACCTGGCCGACCCCGGCAGCCTTGAGCCCGCCCTGCGCGGCGTCGACCGGGTGTACCTGATGTGGCCCGGCATCCCCGTGGACCCCCGGGTGGTGACCACGGTGGCCGGACGGGCCGAGCAGGTCGTGTACCTGTCGGCGGACGTGCCCGACCTGGCGGACGGCGAGCCCGCCACGATCTACCACCAGGAGATCGAACGGCTGATCAGGGCGTCCGGGACGCGGTGGACGTTCGTCCGGGCCATCGACTTCGCCACGAACACGCTGGCCTGGGCGGCCCAGATCCGTCAAGGAGTGGTCCGGCTCCCGTACGGAAAGGCCGCCAGATCGCTGATCCACGAGCGGGACATCGCGGACGTCGTCGCCCACGTGCTCACCACCCCCGGCCACGACGGCGCCAAGTACCTGATCACCGGCCCCGAGTCGATCACCCAGGAGGAGCTGGCGCGGACCGTCGGCGAGGAGATCGGCCGCGAGGTGCGCTGGGCGGACCTGCCGCCGGAGATCGCCCGCGAGCAGCTGACGGCCGCCTGGGGGGATCCGGCGTTCGTCGAGGCCCGGCTCAGGGCATGGGAGTCGTTCACGCACACCCCGGAACGCGTGACCGGCACGGTGCCGGAGCTGCTGGGCCGGCCCGCGCGCACGTTCCGCTCCTGGGCCCGCGACCACGCCCCGGACTTCCTCGCGGCCTGAAGCCGCGCCACCGTGGCGCTCGGGGGCACTCCAAGAGGGGGCGCGCCCAGAGGGGGCGCGCCAGGAGGGGGCGCGCCAAGCGGTGGGGTGCGCCAAGAGGCCGCGGCGCGCCTATGCGGTCAGGCTCACCGCCGCGATCGTCTCGCCCATGTCGTCGAGCAGATCGGCGACCACCGGGCCGGTCTGCAGCCGCCAGGCGAGCGCCTGCAGACCGTGTCCCGGCACCGGCACCTCCCGCCTGCCCAGCCTGACCGTCTCCACCTCGGCCGACAGCCGCAGCAGCCCGTAGGCCACCCACCGTTTCGGCCGGGGGAACCAGCGGCCCGCGTTGGTGTCGAAACGCCCGTTCTCGTCGGTCAGCCCGTGCTCCTTGAGCACCGAGACGCCCTGGCGGTGGGCCAGCAGGTCGTCGCTGCGCTCGGCGGACATGCTGTCGCCGGCGCGCAGTGCCCAGCGTCCGCGCCGGAACGACAGCAGCCAGACGTCCACCCAGGACAGGCCGAAGCCGTCCAGGCGGGCGAAGGCGGTCGCCGCGATCCGGTCGCCGACGTACAGGGAGGCAGGGGTGAAGCGGAAGCGTCCGCTCAGGTTGCCGGGAAGGGACCTCGGCAGCCCGTGATCGATCAGTCGCAGGCTCTCGACGGCGGGGTTGTACCCAAAATCATGAGTACGTTCCACAGGCTCACCATACACACGGACGGCCCGCATGAAACGCGCGCTTTGTTCCTTATAGAGGAATGATGATGCTCATGGACCGAATTGAAGCTTCTGACCGCCGCCGGGCCCTGGTGCTCGGGGGCGGCGGCGTGGCCGGCATCGCCTGGGCGACCGGCGTGCTGGCCGGGCTGGCCGACGAGGGCGTGGACGTACGGGACGCCGACCTGATCGTGGGCACCTCGGCCGGCTCGGCGGTCGGCGCCCAGGCCCGCAGCCGGCTGACCGTCGAGGAGCTGTTCCAGCGACAGGTCGATCCCGCGCTGCAGGCCAGGGAGATCCCCGCGGTGTTCGACGCGGCCTCCTTCGCGGCCGCCCTCCAGGGCATCCTGACCGGCGCCCACGACCGGGACGAGCTGCACCGGCGCATCGGCGCCTGGGCGCTGGAGGCCCCCACGGTCGGCGAGCCGGAACGGCGTGCGGCGGTGGCCTCGCGGCTGCCCGAGACCGACTGGCCGGAGCGCCCGCTCGTGCTGGTCGCGCTCGACGCGGCGACCGGCGAGACCCGCCTGTTCGACCGGGCGTCCGGGGTGGGCCTGGTGGACGCGGTGACGGCCAGTTGCGCCGTGCCCGGGGTCTGGCCGCCGGTCACCATCGAGGGCCGCCGCTACGTCGACGGCGGCGTGCGGTCCAGCGACAACGCCGACCTGGCGGCGGGCTTCGAACGGGTGCTGGTGGTCTCGCCCCAGCCGCCCGGCGCCCCCGCCTCCCCCTGGACGTCGCTCGAACAGGAGGTGGCCCTGCTGCGCAAGGAGGGCTCCGCGGTCGAGGTCGTCAGCCCGGACGAGGGGGCCGTCGCGGCCATGGGCGCCAACCCGCTCGACCCCGCCGTACGGTCACCGGCGGCCCACGCCGGCCGCGAGCAGGGCCGGCGGGTGGCCGCCGTCGTCCACAGCCTGTGGATCTAGCCGGCCGCAGCGCGCTCGGCGAGCGGGCGGCGGCGCAGCGCCGGGTCGGTCAGTGACGCGGGACGCCACGCGCCGTCCGGCTGGTACATGTCACGGCCCGGCGGGACGATCTCGTCGATCCGGTCGAGCGCGGCGTCGTCGAGGGTGAGCGCGGCGCCCTTCAGCAGGTCGTCGAGCTGCGCCATCGTGCGCGGCCCGGTGATCACCGAGGTGACCGCCGGGTGCGCGGCGGCGAAGGCCACGGCGAGCTGGGGGAGCGTGCAGCCGAGGTCGTCCGCGAGCTCGACCAGCTGCTCGACGGCGTCGAGCTTGGCGGCGTTCTCCGGGATCGACGGGTCGAAGCGGTGGGGGGTCAGCGCGGCCCGGCCGGTGGTCAGGTCGATGTCGCCGTTCTTGCGGTAGCGGCCGCTCAGGAAGCCCGACGCGAGCGGGCTCCAGGTCAGGACGCCCATGCCGTACCGGCGGCAGACGGGCAGCAGGTCCTTCTCGATGCCGCGGGCGAACAGCGAGTACGGCGGCTGCTCGGTCCTGAACCGGTGCAGCGCCCGCCGCTCCGACACCTGGTGAGCCTCGACGATCTCCGCCGCCGGGAACGTCGAGCAGCCGAACGCGCGGATCTTGCCCTGCCGCACGAGGTCGGTCAGCGCCGACAACGTCTCCTCGATGTCGGTCGTGTGGTCGGGCCGGTGGATCTGGTAGAGGTCGATCCAGTCGGTGCCGAGCCGCCGGAGGCTCTGCTCGACCTCCTTCATGATCCACAAGCGCGAGTTCCCGGACCGGTTCGGGCCCTCGCCCATCCGGAAGTGCACCTTGGTGGCCAGCACGACGTCGTCGCGGCGGCCCTTCAGCGCCTTGCCGACGATCTCCTCGGACTCGCCCGCGGAGTACATGTCCGCCGTGTCCACGAAGTTGACGCCCTGGTCGAGCGCGGCGTGGATGATGCGGGCGCAGTCGTCGTGGTCGGGGTTGCCGACGGCGCCGAACATCATCGCCCCAAGGCAGTGGACGCTCACCTCGATGCCGGTGCCGCCGAGTACGCGGTAGCGCATTGTCATAGTCCGCGACTCTAGGACCTGGAGTCCACTCCACCTCAAGGGCTCGGCGGCAGGTGTGACAGTGGCGTCCAGGGGCACCGGAGGCGGATGGGGATGGTGACGGTGTCGTCCTGGCGCGAGCTGGACGACGCGATCAGCGCGGCCGGCCACGCCGGAGGCCCGGCCCAGGCGCACTCGACGCTGGTCTTCCGCGGCCTGGCGAAGAGCACGTACTCGCACGTGCACAGCCTGGCGCGGCTGGCGGGCGACTACGCCACCCTAGAAACCCACTTGATACGAAATTTTAGGAAATACGCTCACAGAGCCGCCCCTGGCCCTTCCGTCTGGGACTGGCTGGCCCTCGGCCAGCACCACGGCCTGCCCACCCGCCTCCTGGACTGGACGTTCTCCCCGCTGGTCGCGCTGCACTTCGCCACGGCGTCCTGGCCCGGGGACGACGCCGTGCTGCTGGCCGTCGACTGCGCGGGCGCGCACCGCCTGCTGCCCGAGCCGCTGCGCGAGGTGCTCGACGGCGAGGGCGCGCTGCTGTTCAGCACCGAGATGCTCGCCGAACGCGCCGCCGGTCTGGCCGGCTTCGACGCGCTCGGCCGCGACCGCCCGTTCGTCGCCTTCTTCGAGCCGCCGTCGCTGGACGAGCGCATGGTCAACCAGTCGTCGGTGTTGTCGGCGATGTCGGGGGCGAGGTACCAGCTCGACGACTGGCTGGCCGAGCATCCCGGGCTGTGGCGGGGCTGGTCGATCCCGGCCGGGGTCAAGGTCGAGATCCGGCGGCGGCTCGACCAGGCCGGGGTCACCGAGCGGGTGCTGCTGCCCGGCCTCGACGGGCTGGCCGAGTGGCTGCGCCGCTACTACTCCCCGGGCAGCGTCGACGTCCCGGCCGGCGGCTCCAGCATGTCCGGCCCCGAGCGCCTTGGCCAGCAGGAGGGCCGCATGAACGACTGACCGCTCACCCGGGCAGCGTGCCGCGCACGGCGTCCTCGGTGCGGCCGATCACGGCGCGCCCGTCGTCGGCGGTGATGATCGGCCGCTGGATCAGGATCGGGTGCGCGGACAGCGCGGCGATCCAGCGCTCGCGGGCGTCCGGGTCACGCGGCCAGGCGTCGAGGCCCAGCTCGGCCGCGACCGGCTCGCCCGTACGGGTGATGTCCCACGGCTCCAGCCCGAGCCGGGCCAGGACGGCGCGCAGCTCGTCCGGCGACGGCGGGTCCTCCAGGTAGCGGCGGACCTTGTAGTCGGCCGATTCGGCGTCGAGGATCGACAGGGCCGAACGGCACTTGGAGCAGTCGGGGTTGATCCAGATTTCCATGACGCCGAGGCTCTCACGCCGGGGCGCCCGGCGCGGGTCAGCCGGCCGATGAGTCGAGCCGGGCCTGCAGGCCGTCGAGCACCCGGTCGAGGCCGTAGCGGAAGTCCTCCTCCCGGACGCGCTCGGGGTCGTCGAACCCCTTGGCCGCGTACTCCGCCCGCATCCACGGGTGGTCCTCGAACGCCTGCTCGGCGGTCGGCCGCACGGCGTCGATCCACTCCTGCTCGGTACGGCCGCTGCGGGCCAGCGTCGACAGGTACGCCGCCTCGGCGATGGTCACGCCGATCACGTACGCCAGCACGGTGTTGACCGCCCGGTCGGCCTCGCCGGGGACGAACCCGGCCGAGTGCGCCAGCGCCAGCAGCTCCTCCGAGCGCCGCATCACGTTGGGCCCCAGGCTGGTGAGCCCGACCTGGCCGAGCACGGACGCCATCCACGGGTGGCGCAGGATCACCGCCCGCAGGCTGTGGGCGGACACGGCGAGCCCGTCACGCCAGCCGCCCGCCTCCTCCACGGACGGCACCCGCAGCTCGCCGTAGACCTCGTCGACGACCAGCTCGATCAGCTCGTCCTTGTTGGCGACGTGGCGGTAGAGGGAGGTCGCGCCCGCGTCGAGCCGGGTGCCGAGGCTGCGCATGCTCAGCGCCTCCAGCCCCTCCTCGTCGAGCAGCTGGACGGCCTCGGACACGATCCGGTCGAGGCTGAGCGCGGGCCGCTCCCGCTGCCGGCGCTGACGGACCCAGACCGACGGGACGGGCGGCTGCGATGCTGGCATGACCCGAGCCTAGCGCACAGTGTACGCATCCGCGAACACCTGCTTGCGTACATCTCTTTCGTGTGCGTACAGTGTGCGCATTCCGAGAGCGACGTACGCAAGTCGAAGGGGAGAAACCCAATGAACCGCCGCTGGTGGATCCTGGTGGTGTTGTGCCTCAGCACATTGGTGCTGGTCGTGGACAACATGGTGCTGACGGTGGCGGTCCCGCCCCTGGCGGCCGACCTGGGCGCCGACGCCCAGGACCTGCAATGGATCCTCGACTCCTACATCCTGGTCTTCGCCGGCCTGCTGCTGACCGCCGGCAGCCTGTCCGACCGCTACGGCCGGCGCCGGGTGATGATCATCGGCCTGGCCCTCTTCGGCGCCGCGTCCCTGCTGGCCGCCTACGCCGCCGATCCGGCGCAGCTCGTGGCGGCCCGCGCCGCGATGGGCGTCGGCGGCGCGCTGATCATGCCGAGCACGTTGTCGATCCTGATCACCGTGTTCGACGAGGCCGAGCGCCGCAAGGCGATGGCCGTCTGGAGCGCGGTGGCCATGATCGGCATGATCGGCGGCCCGGTCCTGGGCGGCGCGCTGATCGCCTGGTTCTGGTGGGGCGCGGTGTTCCTGATCAACGTGCCGGTCGCGCTGCTCGCCATCGTCGCCTCCCTGCTGCTCATGCCCGAGTCGAAGGGCCCCTGGACCAAGCCCGACCCGCTGGGCGTGATCCTGTCGGCGACCGGCATGTCCGCCCTGGTGTGGACGATCATCGAGCTGCCGCACGGCGTGTCCTGGCCGGCCCTGGCTCTCACCGTGCTCTCCCTGGCCGGCTTCGTGATCTGGGAGCTGCGCACGCCGCACCCGATGGTCCCGCTCGCCCTGTTCCGCGACCGCACGTTCAGCGGCGGCAGCTTCTCCCTGACCCTCGTCCAGATCGGCAACGGCGGGCTGCTGCTCGTGCTCACCCAGTACCTGCAGTACGTGCTCGGCTACACGCCCACCGCGGCCGGGCTGGCGTTCCTGCCGATGGCGGTCGCCTCGCTGCTCTTCAACGGCCTGGGCGCGAGCCTCGGCGCCCGGCTCGGCAACCGTCCGATGATCGTCACCGGGCTGGTCGTCTGCGCCGCCGGGTTCGGGCTGCTCGCCATGGTCTCCTCCGGCAGCGGCATCCTGCTCACCGGCACGGCCCTGTTCGTGATGGGCGCGGGCGGCGGCCTGGCGATGCCCGCGGCCATCGCCGCGCTGATGGGCACCATCCCGCCCGAGCACGCCGGCGTCGGCTCGGCGCTCAACGACACCATCCAGCAGGCCGGCGCGGCGCTCGGCGTGGCCGTCCTCGGCAGCGTCCTGGCCGGGGCCTACACCCGGGGGATGCCGGCGGGCGCGCCCGAGGCGGCCCGGCGCTCGATCGGCGACGCGCTCGCCCTCGGCGACGCCGGTCTGGCCCAGGTGGCCCGCGAGGCGTTCACCTCGGCCATGTCGGCCGCCTTCGCGATCAGCGCGGCAGGGGTGGTCGCCGCCGCCGTCCTGGCGCTGGTCGTGATGCGCGGCGAACGCAAGCCGGCGCAGGAACCGTCCCTCACCGCGACCCACTGAAAGGAAGACCCCCATGAACGACGCCCCCGTCACGCTTCCGGTCACCCGCCCCGCGGGCTGCCCCTTCGACCCGCCCGCGGGCCTGGCGGAGCTGCGCGAGCAGGCGCCCGTCACCCCGCTGGACTTCCCCGACGGCCACCGCGGCTGGCTGGTGACCGGCCACGCCGAGGTCAGGGCGGTGCTGGCGGACCGGCGGTTCAGCTCGCGCTACGAGTTCCTGCACCACCCGACGGCCGCGATCGGCCCGCTGCCGGCCGCCCCGCCCGGCGACCTCACCGGCCTCGACGCGCCCGAGCACACCCGCTACCGCAGGCTGCTCACCGGCAGGTTCACCGTCCGCAGGATGAACCTGCTGACCGAACGCGTGCGGCAGATCACCGCCGACCACCTGGACGCCATGGAACGCCTCGGCCCGCCCGCCGACCTGGTACGCGTCTTCGCCCAGCCCATCCCCGCGCTGATGATCTGCGAGCTGCTGGGCGTCCCGTACGCCGACCGCGACGCCTTCCAGCACCACGCCGCCGCACTGGCCGGGGTGGACACCGACGAGCAGGAACAGCTGGCCGCCTACGCCGAGCTCCAGCGGTACATGGACGGCCTGATCGAGGCCAAGCGCGACCGGCCCGCCGACGACCTGCTCGGCGACCTGACCGCCACCGACCTCACCGACGAGGAGCTGGCCGGCGTCGGCACCTTCCTGCTGGCCGCCGGGCTCGACACGACCGCCAACATGCTCGCGCTCGGCACGTACGCGCTGCTCAGCGACCCTGCCCAGCTCGACGTGCTGCGGGCGGAGCCGGAGCGGGCGGCCCAAGCCGTGGAGGAGCTGCTGCGCCACCTCACCATCGCCCACACCGGCGTCCGGGCCGCGCTGGAGGACGTCGAGCTGGCCGGCCGGCTGATCAGGGCGGGCGAGTCGGTCGTCGTGTCCCTCTCGGCCGCCAACCGCGACCCCCGCAGGTACGCCGACCCCGACCGCCTCGACCTGCGCCGCGACGCGACCGGCCACCTGTCCTTCGGCCACGGCATCCATCAGTGTCTCGGCCAGCAGCTCGCCCGGGTGGAGCTGCGCACGGCCCTTCCCGCGCTGGTCACCCGCTTCCCCGGCCTGCGCCTGGCCGTCGCGCCCGAGGAGGTGCCGGTGCGCGCCGGCACCGACATCCACGGGGTGCTCAGTCTCCCGGTGCGGTGGTGACCGCACGGACTATCATCGTGATCATCCTGGCCGGGTACCACTGCGCGTCACCGAGGCGAAAGGACCGCCATGTCCGGGGAGACCAGCAGGCGAGAGCGCACCGAGGTCGTCGTCGTCGGAGCCGGTCCGGCCGGGCTGACCCTGGCGAGCCTGCTCCGCCAGGCCGGCGTCGAGTGCGTGGTGCTCGAACGGCAGAGCCGCCCGTACGTCGAGCAGCGCCAGCGCGCGGGCATCCTCGACCACCACGGCGCCCGCGTCTTCGAGGAGTGGGGCCTGGCCGACACCGTCCTGGCGGGCATGCCGCAGGAGACCAGGTTCGAGTTCCGCGTCGACGGCGAGCGGCGCTTCCTCGACGTCGCCGCGATCACCGAGGGCCGGACGGGCCGGCTCGTGCCGCAGCAGGTGCTCGTCGGCAGGCTGCTGGCCCGCCTCCTCGAATCCGGCGGCGACCTGCGGTTCGAGGCGGCCGAGGTGACCCCGCGCGGCGTCGGGGGGGCCGCGCCGACGGTCGCCTACCGCGACGCCGACGGCGTCACGCACGAGATCGCCTGCTCCTACGTCGCCGGCTGCGACGGCCACCACGGCGTCAGCCGGGCCGGCGTGCCCGCGCACGCCCTCACCACCTACTCCCACGACTACGGCATCGGCTGGCTGACGGTGCTCGCCGACGTCCCGCCACCGGGCTACCCGCTCATGGCGATCACGGCCCACGGGTTCGCCGCCCACTTCCCGCGCGGCCCGCGGGCCAGCCGCTTCTACCTCCAGTGCACCCCCGACGCCACCGCCGCCGACTGGCCGGACGAGCGGATCTGGGCCCAGTTGCGGCTGCGCCTGGCCGACGACGGCCTGCCGGACGGCCCGATCGGGGAGAAGGCGTTCGTCGAGATGCGCAGCCACGTCGTCGACCCGATGCGCTACGGCCGGCTCTTCCTGGTGGGCGACGCGGCCCACATCATCACGCCCATGGGCGGCAAGGGCATGAATCTGGCGGTCGCCGACGCCGACGTGCTGGCCCGCGCGCTGCGCGCCGCCCTGCGCGAGGGCGACGAGGAGCCGCTGGCCGCCTACTCCGCCACCTGCCTGGAACGGGTGTGGCAGCACCAGGAGTTCTCCCGCTGGATGACGGAGATGACCCACGAGGCCGGCGACGAGACGCTGGCCGGGCCGTTCCGCCGCCGGCTGGCCAGGGCGCGGCTCGACCGGCTGTTCACCTCGGGCCCGGCGGCCCGCGCCTTCGGCGACATGATGGCGGGCGGCTGACGAGTTGACTTGAACCGCGGTTCAAGTACGACGATCGTCCCCATGAGGATTCATCACCTGAACTGCGGATCCGTACGGACGATCGAAGCCACCTACGACGGCCCGCCCGCCGTCCCCGCCGTGAACCACTGCCTGCTGGTGGAGACCCCGGCCGACGGGCTCGTGCTGGTCGAGACGGGCCTCGGGCTCGGCGATGTGCGCGACCCGGCCGGCACGCTGGGCGCCGACTGGGTGGCCATGGCCGAGCCCGCGCTGGAGGAGGAGGAGACCGCCGTACGCCAGGTCGCCCGGCTCGGCTACCGCCCGGACGACGTGCGCCACGTCATCGTCACCCACCTCGACGTCGACCACTGCGGCGGGCTGCCCGACTTCCCCGGCGCGCGGGTGCACCTGCTGGCCGCCGAGCTGGAGGCGGCGCTGGCCGAGGCCCCGAGCTACCGCTACCGCCCGGCCCACTGGGCGCACGGCCCCGACTGGGTGACCTACACCCCGGAGGCGAACGACGACTGGTTCGGCTTCGCCTCGATCAAGCCCGACGGGCTGCCCGAGGACATCAGGCTGGTCCCCCTCGGCGGGCACACCGCCGGGCACACCGGCGTCGCCGTCCGTGAGGGGGACCGCTGGCTGCTGCACTGCGGCGACGCCTACTACTACCACCGCGAGCTGCAGCCGGACCCGCATCCGCACCCGCTGATGGACGTCGTGCAGACCCGCTCGGAGGTCCATCACGACCTGCGGCTCGGCACCCAGGCCCGGCTGCGGGAGCTGGTTCGGGACCACGGCGACCAGGTGAGCGTCTTCTCGGCCCACGACCCGTGGGAGCTGGCCGCCGCGGTGGCCGGTTGATCAGACGCGGTCGGCCGCGATGAGCAGGTACTGGAAGCTGCCGTTCTTGTAGGCGTCGAGGAAGGACTGCTCGATGCCCGTGGCCAGGTGGGTGCGGGCACGCAGCTCCCAGTACGGGATCGTGGCCGCCGTCAGGTCGACGACGCTGACCGGGACCAGCCGGTTGGCCGCCATCTGCTCGAAGTACGTGCTGCGGGGGTGGATGTCGCAGATGTAGTGGGCGTTGATCTGGCTGACCGCCCGGGACGGCAGGCCGTAGGCGTCGTTGTAGCAGCCGGTGACGCAGACGTACCGGCCGCCCCGGCGCAGCAGCCGGGCGTGCTCGGCGAACAGCAGGGACAGCTCGACGTACATGGTGCTCTCGTTGTTCCAGCTGGCCTGGAACGATCCAGTCTCGAAGCCGGTCTCCAGCATGTTGCGGAAGTGGAAGCGCACCTTGTCGTCGACGCCGCGCTTCTTGGCCTGGTCGTTGGCGAAGGCGACCTGCGACTCGGAGATGGACACGCCGTCGACCTCGCAGCCGTACCGCATGTTGACCAGGAGGCTGCTGCCGCCGCGGCCGGAGCCGGCGTCGAGCACCCGGTGGTGGGGTTCGAGCGGGCCGAGATGGCTGATCAGCAGGTCGGCCTGGGCGGTCTCCAGGCGGTGGAGCTCCTTGACGATGCGGTCCTCGCGGGTGTCCTCGGGGCCGTCGAGTACCGTCCAGTTCACCTCGCCGATGCCGTAGTGGTGGTGGTACAGGCCGTCGACGTCGCCCAGGCGCAGGTTGACCGGGTTCTTCTCGGCGTTCCAGTAGCTGGCGACGGAGTGCTGGTAGTGGCTCGTGAGGACGGGGGACTGGGTGTTGACGGTCACCTGGGAAGAGCTCCTTTCCGGCCGGGGGCGGCCGGTCGTCATGAGTGGTAGCGGCTGCTGCTGCCGTGCCATTCGAGGCAACCGGCCATCCAGCCCTGGGCGCCGCGCAGGAATCGCTGCAGTTCCACGGACGGAACGGCGGCGAGCTCGCGCTGGCTGGTCTCGAAGCCTTTGACGAAGTCGTTGTGCAGCGCGACGGCGCGTTCGGTGGCCTCGCGCGTGGAGCACTTCTCCTCGCCCGCGATGAGCAGGACGACGTTGGAGTCGGGCAGCTCGTCGGCCGCCTCCCGCGCGACGGAGTGGAGGTCGTTGACGATGACGCTGGCCGTGCCGGCCTGCATGAGCGCGGTGTGGAAGCGCCGGTCGTAGAACAGGTTGGCGGGCAGCTCGTAGGCGGCGACGACGTCGATGAGGGTCATGGAGGTGTAGAAGCTGTCGTGCTGCCGGGCCGCGAGGTAGCGCCAGACGGGCGGCGGGGTCTCCAGGTAGCGCCAGGCGGCGTAGGCGGTCCAGCTCACGTACATCTGGAAGGTGGTGTTGCAGGCCCGCATGACCTGCGACGGGGTGCCGTGGCGGGACAGGTGGCCGGTGGCCGAGCGCAGGGCGACCAGCACGGGGTCGGCCTCGATCGCCTCTTCGAGCTGCTCGGTGTACACACCCGCGGGCGGGGGCGGGTCCATGGCCGACATGACGAGCGCCAGGCGCGGCGGCAGCTCGGTGGGGCTCGCGCCGAGCTCGGTCTCGTCGGCGTAGTAGTCGTCGGCCGCCCACCAGGCGGTGTTCATCTGCGCCGCGATCAGCAGCAGGTCGGGGTCGTCGCTGTCGGGGTGGGCGAGCATCGCCAGCCGGCCGAACCCGGTGGCGGCGAACTCGTCCATGCGCCCGGCGTGCAGGCCCACCTTCTCGGCCCACGCCACGAGCCGCCGGTCGACCTCCGCGCCGAGCGCCGGGTCGTCGCGGACCGTCTCGGGGCAGTAGAGCGGCGGGTAGGAGCCGTCACCCCACTCCCGCTCGACGTAGGGAACGGGCGCCGGGAGCTGCCGCGGCGCGGGGATGGGCGCGGGGGGTGCAGCGGGGGCCGGAAGGTGGAGCGCGGAGGTTCCGAGGCCGGTGGGGCCGGTCGGGAGCCGCGGGACCGCGGCGTACTGGGGCATGGCGCGCCTCTTCCCTGAGGAGGAGCAGGACATTACCGAAAGTAGTTATTCAGCTACTAAAAGTAGAGTAGCCAATCGGTAATGAGAGCCTTACCCTCCGGGAGGCGCACTCTGCCGGTCAGGGCCTTGTGTGCAGGCTTTCGAAGTCGTCGAGGTTCTTGCGGTAGAAGGCCAGGTCGTCCTCCAGCTTCGCCCGGGTCAGGCGCTGCGGCTCGGTCTCGCGCACGGCTTGGCCCAGGTCGCTCCAGAAGGCGTCGGGCGGCAGCTCGGCGGCCTCCGGCGGGAAGAACTTCAGCGCCTCGGCCAGGGCGTCGGCGGCGAAGCGCCAGCCGGTCGCCACGGCGTCGTACCGCTCGGGGGAGGCCGGGCCGGCGGCGTAGAACAGGCCCTCCTCCAGGGCCCGGCTCGCGTACGTGGTGGCGATCAGCACCCACTGGCCGGGGTCGAGCAGCTCCGACAGGCCGGTGCCGAACGTCGCGCCGGTCTCCCTGGCCGCCCGCTCGGCCTCGACGGGGACCTCGACCTCCACGTCGCCGAGCCGCACCCGCAGGCTCTCGGCGTCCTGGTCGACGGTGGCCTCGCGCGAGGCGCCCGGCGTGCCGGAGTGGGCCACCAGGTCGATGTAGACGTACGCCTCGACGAGCGAGCGCCCCAGACCCTGCTCAGGCATACTCACCCGCCAGCGCCTGGTAGGTGTCGCGGACGACCAGCAGCCGGTCGAGCTGGAACCTGCCGGGCTCGGCCGCGCGCACCCCCTGTCCGCGTTCGGACCAGAACCCGTCGTCGGGCACCGCGTCCGCGCCCGCCGGCACGAACTTGACGACCTCCTCCACCGCCGCGGCGGCGATCCTCAGCGTGCGCAGGGCCTCGGCCCGGTCGGCCACCGGCACGTCGCTGGCCGTCAGGTCGGCCACCCACAACCACTCGCCCGCGTCGAGCAGCTCCGACGGCTCGGGGCCGCCGAACGTCGGGAACCCGGCGGGCAGCACCGGACGCTCCGGCAGCCCGAACACGAACTCGCGCGGCGTGCCGCACTCCTCGCACGGGCCGAAGTAGCGGTTGACCAGCTCGCCCTCGACGTCGATCAGCCCGTTGCGCCAGGTCGTGTCGGTGGACCCGCAGGCGCAGGGGTTGAGGTCGAGGTAGAGATGCGCCTCGTCCCTCGTCCGCGCCACCGCGAAAGCCATAGCCGTCCTCTCCTCGGGGTTCCCATCATGCCCGACGTCCCGCCTGTCACACCGCCACCGCCTCGGGGTCCGGCGTCACCAGCGGGGTGTCGTTCAGCCGGAGGCCGCACACGCACGGGCCGTCGTCCGGGCACACGCACTCGCCCTCGGGCGGGTTCCAGCCGGTCGTGTTCGCCAGCGCGCGGATCTGGTCCAGGATCGCGGACCAGTCGCGAGGGCGGCGGCCGTCCGCCAGGGTGGCCAGCTCGTTGGCCACCTGCGGCGGAAGCAGCCGCAGGATCTCCGGGCGGGCCCCGGTGACCAGGTCGAACAGCACGCCCAGGCGGCCCAGGCGCTGCCTGATGTTGGCCGCACGCACCTGGCGCACGGCCTCGTGCAGCTCGGCCAGCTCCTGGCTGTCGGCGGGCGGCAGGCCCAGCGCGCGGGCGACGGCGGCGGCGGCCGTCCCGGCGGCGGCCCGCTCGTTCGCGCCGATCGTGCGGGCCGGGTCCACGTCGTAGGTCAGCACGCCCGGGTCGGGCTCGCCGGACCCGGGCCGCCGGACCTCGACGGTGATGGGCGCCCGGCCGGGCAGCACGATGTCGAGCAGGCCGGGGCCGTGGATCACGACGCGCCCGCCCATGCCGGCGGCGGCCCGTACGACGGCTCCGGCGGCGGCCGTCTCGGGGAGCGTCGCGTGGCCGCGGATCGCCGTGACGTCAGCGGGCGTGAGGTCGCCCGAGCGGGACAGCTCCGCCAGCCTGGACGGCGCGCCCCGCTGGTCGCCGGTCAGCCCCAGCCGCCGGGCCTCCTCCTGGAGCGCCGCCCGTTCGGCGCGCGAGCGGATCGGGCCCGCCTCGGCGACCGCCCGCGCCAGCCCGCGCAGCCGGGCCAGCGCCGCCGCCTCGGCCGGACCGGGCCGCCCGCCCTCGGCGGGACGGTTCTGCGCCGGACGGCCGGTGGCGGGGTCGCCCGCGAGCGTGGCGGCGTGGGCCGCGACGTGCTCGGCGACGGCCGTCGTGGCCTTGGAGCCGGCGTCGGCGGGCACCCGCAGCGTCAGGTGGCCGGGAGCGCTCGACTCGACGGTCACCTCGGCCGCGCCGGGTGCGGCCTCGGCCAGCGTCAGCGTGAACTCGCCGCCGGGGGTGGTCACCGTGAACGTGTCCGCCGGCCCCACGTGCGGGGCGGCGCCGTTGACGGGAGCGGCTCCCGGGGTGATGGCCGGCACGCCGGCGATCTCGGCCAGTTTGCCCAGGCCCGGCGGCGAGGTGTCCAGGCCGGTGGCCGAGCCGCCGTTGAGCAGGCGGGCGATCCGGCTCTGCGGCTCGGGGGCGGCCGGCGCGCGGGGCCCGGTGCCCCACGGCGGGGCCGGCGGGGTGTGGCCGCGCCGGCGGATGTCCTCGGCGACGGCGTCGATCGCCGCCGCCAGGCGCTCGCGCCGGGCCGGGTCGGTGGTGGCGTGCCACTTGTCGGACAGGTGGGCGTGCTCGTCCATGCGGGGGAGCAGGCACAGGTCGGTGCCCTCGGCCTGCTCGCCCTGCGGCGACGTCCTGAGCACGCCCTGCGGCATGCCGGCCGCCGCCGCGGTCGCCGCCTGGACGACGTGCGAGAGGTCGTGGACCAGGACCGACGACACCAGGTCGGGATGCACGCGTCCCCAGATCCGCAGCAGGTGCGGATCCTCGGCCGTGCCCGCGCGCGGCACGGTGAGCGCGTTCAGGCCCTCGCCCGGCTCGCCGACCTCCACGCGGACGTGCTGGTCGGGCACGCCCGGCAGCTGGACGGTCAGGACGTCGTCCCCGGTCCAGCCCACGTGGGCGGCGGCGCCGCCGAGGTCGACGGCCGACAGGGGCTGGCCGCGCAGCTCGTCCAGGCTCAGGTCGGGCACCCCTTCGGGGCGCGACGACCTGCTGAACGGCGTGTTCTCGATCGCGGGGGACGGCATCCCGGCGGCCGGCGTCACGCCCTGCGCCACGCTGCCGCCCACCGGGTTCGTGTGCTCGGCGGTGGCGGGAGCGGGCCAGGCGGGCGGCGGGGCGGGCGCGGGAAGGGCGTCGAGGGCGGCGAGCGCGGTCTGGACCTGCTCGGTGAAGGTGCCGGCCGTGGTCGGGTTCATGAAGACGTCGCGCAGGTCGAGGCCGACGCCGCGGGCCGCATCCAGCAGGTCGGGCGCGAGGCCGGCGATCGACTCGGCGAAGCCGCCGTCCAGGGTCTCGCTGTACAGCGAGCCGTCGGGCATGACGCGGTAGCGGTGGAGGCCGTCGGCCTCCCGGACCGCCACCCGGGCGACCTCGCCGCGGTCGCGGGCGGCCACGCGGGCCTCCTGGAGGGTCTGGATCGGGTTCTGGTTCTCGGAGGCGGGCACGAAGGTGAACGTCGCGGGCGGCGGGCCGCCGGGACGCGGCGGCCCGAGCCGTACGCCCGCCGCCATGCGCTCGCGCAGCTCCTCGATCTCCTCCCCGAACATGATCACGTCCACCTCGCCGGTCGAGGCGGACGGCAGGTGGACGGGGTCGCCGACCGGGTGCTCGTTGCCGTCGCGCAGCCGCGCCATGTACTGGAAGTCGAGGTCGTAGTCCACCCGCAGACGTACGGTGTAGAGCTTGCCCTTCTCGAACATGCTGCGCTCGCGGCGCGCCCCGTGGTGGTCGCTGACGCTCTCGGACGTCTGCTCGCCGCCCTTGACGCCGCCGTTGACGCCGGTCGACTTGTCCGACCCGTTGACGCCCCAGCCCAGCGGGGTCGTCCGCCCGCGGGAGACGGTCACGTTCTGGGCGTCGGCCTGGCGGTCGACCTGGCCCTTCTCCCCGTCGTACGGGCCGGCCACGATGGTCAGGTCGGACAGGCGGGCGTGGGCGGTGACCGTCACGCCCTGGTCCTTGACAGAAGCGACCTCATCGCCCCTTCGAGGGATCTGGGCCAGCGCCTGCGGGTGCTG
>NZ_JBSFGJ010000043.1:0-39808 GCF_053596515.1 Nonomuraea sp. NPDC001684 | reverse complement strand
TCCGCCGTCAGGGCCGTTTGCTCGCAGCCCGCCAGGCGAGCCGGTGGGTGACTCTCCGCCTTGCACTCCGTAGAAGACGCGCCTGTCCGGCCCGTGTCCGAACTCCGCGAGGTGGTCACGAAGGATGTGGGCCAGCTGACGAGAAACGGGCACCGTACGGGCCCGCCGGCCAGGTACATGTACAGCAGCGGAATACAGCAACACCGTCTCACACCATCATCCGCCGCTGGACCGTATCTACTACCTGAGCAGGGCCAGACGCTGCGGACGAGGCGTCTGCCCTTCCCTACGGATCAGAAGGTTGGGGTTTCGAGTACCTCCGGCCGCACACATGCGAAAGGCCCGCAACCAGGGGTTCCTGGGAGCGGGCCTTTCTATTTGTCAGGACAATCTCCGGATCTTGCTAACACCTCTGCTAACACGGCCTCTCATCCCTCACCGATCGCCTCAGCGAAGACATCGCGGCTGACGCCTCGGCGGCGCGGATCACATGGGCGTAGACCCTGAGCGTGATCGACGGGTCGGCGTGGCCGAGGCGGGCCGCGACCACATGGACGGGGACGCCGGCCAGGAGCAGGATCGTCGCATGGATATGGCGTAGGTCATGAAGCCGTGCATGGGGCAACGGCGTGCCGGTGTTCGCTTGGTTGTACCGCTTGATCAGGATTGGGAAGAGCGAGCTGAGCGTGTCGGGGTGGACGGGCTCGCCCCATCCCGTGGTGAACACGTAGTCGCCGCCGCCCCGCCACTCCGGGCCGAGTTGGAGCTTGTCCGCGGCTTGCTGGGAGCGTTGTGCACGGAAGACCTGGACCGTCCGCGCGTCGAGGCTGACGACGCGCTTACGGCCGCTCTTGGTGGTGCCCTCGGCGCGCTTCCCGTCGATGAACGAGGCCGAGCCGCGGAGGGTGATCTGCCTGTCCTCAAGGTCGACGTCGGACACCTTCAAAGGCGCTGGTCTCTCTGTCGTTCGACGAGGATGGGCCTGGAGAGCTTCGGTCCTAGACTCGGGCCATGGCCAGGACTGACCGCGCCAGTCGATTGATCGCGGCACCACCGGCGACTGTCTACGGCGCCCTCCTCGACCGAGAGTCCCTTGAGGCATGGTTGCCGCCGGACGGCATGCGCGGGCGAATCGAGCGGTGGGATCCCCGGCCTGGTGGCGGGTTCCGGATGATCCTTACGTACCTCGACCCCACCGACAGCCCTGGCAAGACGTCAGACGCGACGGACGTCGTCGACGTCGAGTTCGCCGAACTGGTTCCACCGGAGCGCGTGGTGCAGCGGGCGGTGTTCGAGGCCGATGACCCGTCGTACGCGGGCACCATGACGATGACCTGGCACCTGACCGCCGCCGATGAAGGGACCGAAATAGCCGTTACCGCCACGGGCGTACCACCCGGCATCGACCAGGCCGTGCACGAAGCTGGGATCGCCTCCTCGCTGGCCAACCTGGCGTCCTACGTCGAAGGGGCCGGCTGACTCACTCCGGCCTGCAATCGAAGGCGCTACCCCAGCCTGAACAGCATCGCCGACCGCCGGAAAAGTTGACGAAACAGCAAGTCGGACGGAGTGCTTCACGTGTCTAGTCCCATGAGATGCGCGACGTTTCTGTCCCACGACATGAGCGACAGGTGACCTAGGAAGCATGGTCGACCTTGTACGGCCGATGCGCTTTGACGTTGCGGACCGGAAGATCGGTGATGCGGTGCACCGTGCGCGGTCCCTCGTCCAGATCGATGGTCAACGTGGTGTCGCTGACATGCACGGTGACGACTCGGCCGACATACAACCGGCCGAGGGAGACCCTCTGCCGGGTCACCATGATCACACCGAAGGCGTTCGTGCGGCGCTGCACCGTGACCCGTGACCGCTCCGGCAGCGGCGGCGGCCCTGCCGGGCGAGCACCGCGCAACTGCAGGCACTTGGCCCAGATTAGCGGGTTCGGCCGGACCCGCAGCAGCTGCCGGGACTCAGCGTCGAGGAACATCAGCGTGTTCTCCTCGATCCGGATGGTGACCCGGCGCCCGCCCAGGATCTCCGCCGCCAGCAGATATCGGCCAGCCAGGCTGACCATGCCGTACTTGTTCACCGTCCGCTCCACCTCCACCACCGCATCGTTCTCCGCCTGCGGCAGCGGCGACGACCCCGCCGATCTGCCACCCTCGGCGAACAGCCGGGCGACCGCGGGCCTCGTTCAGGCGAGTAGGGTGATTGCCCCGCCTTGCAAAGCGGAAGGCCACGACGCGACGGCGCTTCTATCTCTGATGACGGGCGCGACCTGCCTCACGTCGGCCCTGACGCTTGTCGGCAGAGTGACGGGCAGGGAGATTGACAGGGAGTGGATGAACGGGACTCACACCCGCTATGTGATCCGCGACAAGCACAATGGCTGAGGGGCGGTAACCCAGCTCAGCAGAAGGCCCCCTGGACAGACATGCCGTCTCAGGGGCTCTTCGGTCTCGCACATCGGCTATCGATGCTGACAACGGACGGGTGCGTCTACCATTCATCCATTGCTTTGGTGAAGGCTTCGGCGGCCGAGGCCTCCGCCGCACGGATCACGTGGGCGTAGACCCGGAGGGTGATCGATGGGTCAGCGTGGCCGAGGCGGGCCGCGACGACATGGACGGGGACGCCGGCCATGAGCAGGGCGTGGCATGGATGTGGCGCAGGTCGTGAAGCCGCGCGTGTGGCAACGGCGTGCCGGGGTTCGCTTGATCAGGGCCGGGAAGAGCGAGCTGAGCGTGATCGGGGTGAGGACCGAGGCGTATGTGACGCTCCTCGTCGACGCAGACCCTTGTGAAGTTGATCCGTGAGAGGACCACCTTCATACCGGGGTTCTGCGCCTCCATGGTGGGCGACGATCCGCCGGGTGTGTCACGCCGCGGTCTGCTGTATCGCGTCCTGAATTGGCTGCGAGCAATGATTCAGTCCGTGGCGTTGGCGATGACGAGGAGCTTTCCGCGCACATGGGTGTGCACGAGATCGGCATACGCTCGCGCAGCCTCTTCCAGCGGGTACCGCCGACTGACGGTGGCAGGCAGGGAGCCGGCCATGGCCTGTGTTGCCAGCTCCTCCAGATCTCCAGGGCGCGCGGTGCTGAAGACGGTGCGCACCGTCAGGTCGGGGCGGTCGAATGCGGAAGGCTCGGGGCTGGGAAAGGCGACGTTGAGCAGGTGGCCTCCTGGCCTGATGGCGTCGCTTGCTCTGACCAGGGCGGGGCCGGGCAGGGCGAGGTTGACCATGGCATCGACGCCGCCGGGGTGGCGCCGCAGTGTCTCGGTGATGGTGTCGACTGTCCGGTAGTCGATCACCTCGGTGGCGCCCAGGTCGCGGACGTAGTCGTCGTCCTCGGGGATCGCGGTGGCGATCACATGTACCTTGGCGGCGGCCAGTAAGGGGACCACGGCGCCGCCGACCCCGCCCGCGGCGCCGGTCACCAGAACCCGTTCACCTGCCTCGAACCGGCCCGCGCGCACCACGGCCAGCGCGGTCAGCCCGGGTATCGGCAGGCTGGCCGCGTGGTCGGCGGTCAAACCGTCCGGGCGTCGGGCGATGGCGGGGGTGTCGGCTTCGAAGACCGCAAAGTCGGCCATGGCGCCGGTGGTGAGGGATGGTGGAGTGGACAGCATCGCGGCGATCTTCGGTGTCGCGCGCGGCAGCCCGACTCCGAACACCTCCTCACCCCGGGTGAACCGGATCACGTCCGGGCCGACTTCGGTCACCGTGCCGGCGAAGTCGCTGCCTGGCACATGGGGGAAGGTCAAGGGGGTCAGCTCGCCTAGCACCCCGCTGAGGGCTCGCAGGTCGGCGGGGTTGATGGCTGCGGCGCGGATGCGGACCTGGATCTGGCCCGGGCCGGGTCGTGGAACCGGAACGTCCTCGACGGTCAGGACCTCGGGCGGGCCGTACTGCTTCGCGACAACTGCTCTCATCATCGACCCCTTACAGTCGCCAAGATAAGTTGACCGACTGGTCATGTTGGTGACCTTAGCACACAGCATGACCGGGTGGTCAAGTTGCGTTAGGCTGGCGTACATGCCCAGAGCCGACGCCGCCCGAAATCGAAGACTGCTCATCGACGCGGCCTGCGCGGAACTGTCCGAGCATGGGCTCGATGCCTCCATCGCGCGGATCGCCGCGCGCGCCGGCGTCGCCAAGGGGACGGTCTTCAACCACTTCTCCAGCAAGGAGGAGCTGGTCTCCGCGATCTTCTGCGACCAACTCGACACCCTCGCCACGACCGGCGAGATCCTGCTGGAGCAAACCGATCCGGGCTCCGCCCTGCTGCAGTTCATGACCGCAGGCGCCGAACTCCAGGCCAACGATCGTGCATTCTGCGAGGCGGCCACTGCGGTCTCGCGCGCCCATCCCGCGATCAGGGCCGCCAGCGACCGGCTGGCACAGGTGGCCGAGGCGCTGACCGCACGCGCCCGGCAGGCCGGAGTCGTCCGGGCGGACGTCACCGGCCACGACATCGTGCTGCTGCTCAATGCCCCTGCCCGGATCGCAGCACCGCTCGCCACCACACGATCCGACCTGTGGCAGCGCTACCTGCGCCTGATCTTCGACGGGCTACGACCGGAAGCCGCGCACGAGCTACCCGTTGCGGCACCAACGAGTGAGGACTTCACCAGGGCCGCCACTCCCTGACATCGTCCTCCCCTCACGACCGTCCCGCCGCCCCAGCCACCCTTTGGTCACCCGCGCATCGGCAATGGGGTATGTCGCCCGGATGCGGAAGATCGTCGCTCCGGCACTGGTGGTTCTCTCGATATCGACACACTCGCGCGACGTGACGACAATCAGTAGTCAGCACGTTGCGCGGAAGGCTCAGGGGTCTCTTGAGATTAGGGCCGGGCCCGAAATCGTCTACACGGTCGTGGCCAACCTGCATCCAGGTTCGGACGTCGGGGAACGGCGCGGCACTCCTCCGGTTACCGGCATCGTCAATCAGGGCCGCCATGACGATGGACGGGTTAGAACCTCCTCGGTCAGGCGGCGTGATCCATCTTTCAAGCCTGTGCCATGTCCGCTGGACAGCGGTTGCCTCAATCGACATCTGTAATCTGCCGGAGGAAAGTCGAGGCGGGAGATGACAGTAGCGCTGACAGCAACCACCAGAGGCATCTGACGACAGCCGTACACGACGCTCCGAGCTCGGTCTCCATTGCCGGAGCAAGGTGGTTGCTCCGGCCGAGAAGCGGAAGGTCGTTGCGGCCCTGGCAGTCAGGGCTTCGTTGTCAGTCTGAATTCGGACGCTCTACGAGGTCACAAGCGAGGTCGATCAGGTGGGTCAGATGCAGGGTTCGGCCGCCACTTCCGGGTAGCGGAACGTGTAAGGGGCCGGTCCAACTGGTTGGAATCGCTGCCGGTCCGTACACGGCCCCGGCCAGTCCGCCGGTGATCGCGGCGACGGTGTCGGTGTCGCCGCCCAGGTCGATCGCGGCGCGGATGGCATCCACATAGCTGCAGGTGGTGCGCAGTGCCCATACGGCTGAGCCAAGGCAGGGCCAGACGGCACCGTTGAACTCGGTGGCCTGGCCGGGATGCCAGCTGGGGGCGAGGATGGCGGCGTAGCGTTGACGATGGTCGGGGTGGACAGCGGTCAGGGTGTGGGAGAGCTGGTCCAGGGGGTTCGCACCGTCCAGAGTGACGCGTATCAGGTCGTGGAAGATCGCGGTGCCTTCCCATGCCGCCGGGTCACCGTGGGTGAGGGCGGCGATGTGCCGAGCGGCGTCCATGGTGGCCTGCTGTCCGTCGCGGGCGAAGTACACCGCCGATGGGGTGGCGCGCATCAGGGCGCCGTTACCTGCGGCTCGGTGGCTGCTCCGGTAGTGGGCGGCCGCGGCCCGATCCCAGGGCAGGCCGCGGGTCAGTACGTCTTCCGTCTGCAGCCCGATGTCTTTGGGCTCATCGGCTGCCCACCGCTGGAAGCGGGCGAAGATATCCGGCAGATCCAAACCGTCGCGTTCCAGCAGCGACTCGGCTACATGAACGGCCATCTGCGTATCGTCGGTGGCCTCGCCAGCATCCCAGCCGCCACCTCCACTCATCTCGCCGCCGGCACCTCGTACCGGAAAGCGGGAGGAGAACGCGCCCGCCGGCCCGAACTCGAAGGGAGCACCCAGCGCGTCGCCCACAGCCGAGCCGACGACCGCACCAACGGCACGCTGCACAAGATCCACGCCAACAGGCTACTTAGCCCTTGCAGCGCCGACCCTCTGGTGCTTTCTCGGCGGGGTGACCGAGCTGATCGAAGGAAACGGCGGACGTTGAGATCATGACGGCCAGGCCGCCGAAAGAGCGCTGAGTACAGCAGCGGGATACAGCAACGCCGCCTTACCCGGTCACACGTTGTCGGCCCGCAGCTACTGCTTGGCTAGAGTTGCCAGGTCTCTACGAGGTGACTGGGCCCCGTTGGTCGCGTCCATTGACGTGGTGTACATCAGCCTCGTACAGCAACACCATCACCCGCCACCGGACAGTGTCTGCCACGTGGGCAGGACATCGCACCACCATACGAGGCTGGGGCGATCGGCTGTCGGCGGCCTTCTTCGTGGGGCCTGCCGGCCGGATGACGCGCGGCCGGGGCAGCAACGTCTGCATCGGCGACACAGCTGCGGCACCACCCACACACTTCTGACCGCGGCCTTCATCGATCGAGCATGGTGGTTGCTCTGTCTGAGCAGCGGAAGGTCGGTTGGACCCCGCCCATGACCCAGACCTTCGCGGATGCAACCCCGTGGCACCGCCGGGACGGTCAGGTGGTACGCCGAGCAGCGGGTACTGCTGGGCGGCGCAGAAACGATCATGCTCCCACGAGGGGCCCCACAAGCATGGGGCGGTCGAGCATGTCCGGCCTGAACGGCACCCCGGTGACCTTCGCCGCCAGGGCGAAGCCCCTTGGCACGGCGGTGCCGTAGTTGTCCTCCCAAGCGGCGTCCCAGGCAGCCTCGTCCTCCGGCATGTCGAGCCGCATGCCCAGCTCCCGCATGAAGCCGTTGAGCCGGTCAGGGTCGGAGCCGTAACGCTCGTACGGGTGTCGCAGCTGGTAACCGGTGACGAACATGCCGTCGATCGCGTACGCGAAGCTGTGGTCGGCGTAGTCGTGCCGGGTGACCGCCACAACCTCACAACCCTGCGACAGCTCGGTCACCACCGCGTGGCACGTAACCATCCAACCGTGGGGCTCGATGGCCACGCACCACTCGCCGGCCTTGAAGACGCCCACGTAGCCGCCGCCAAGCCCGCCGTCCGTCTCGAGGACGAACTCGTCGGCCTTGCCCTCGAGCCCGCGGAAGTCCGACTCCTGGCCGAAGCTGTCACCGCGGCTGAAGCGACGCACCACCTCCGCCGGGTCGAGCCCGCGGAAGAAGGCCACGCTGAAGATCACACCCAGCTCGCCGCCCAAGCCCTCGGGCACGTTGAGCCACTGGAACGGGGCCAAGGGGTCGGTTGTCGTCATGCGGGTCATGGTGGCAGGCCGTACCGACAGTCAGTCGAGATCGCGGCCACCTCGATGAAGGCCCACATTTGATGGGGTCCTGATCCATGCGGAGGAAGTGCTGTACAGCAACACCGCGCCTTGCAGGGGGGCTCTCCACCTACTCGCATCTGCCCTCTGAGCAGGGCGAGAGGCCGCTGACGGGGCGTCCACGGCTCAGGCGGTCAGGTGTCGTACAGGCCGTCCCATGGATCGTAGAAGCCGAGGTTGGTCGGGTAGAACTCGGCGTGTTCTTCGCCTTCGAAGGTCTCGATGACGAGGCCGAACAGCACTCCGTCGAACGTCTGCTGGAAGGGCCGGATGGCGATGTCGTCGAAGCGGAGGCCCGTGAGCGTGTCGAGCCAGTGTTTCAGTCGCTGCTCGGCGAGGTCGACGGCCGAGCCGTGGTCGTCGGCGCCGGTGGGCTCGATGCGGGAGCCGAGGTGGTGGCCGGCGGCGTCGAAGGTGTGCAGAACGGCGTACCAACGCGGGGACTGCCATGCGCTGGACAGTAGACGTGGGGACTGACAACACGTCTCTGCGGCTTGGGGCCCTGATGGTCGGCGCTGGATGGTGGTGGACGTCGTCGTTCTTGGTACGGATCAGAAGTTTCGGGTTCGAGTACCGCACGCAAAAGGCCCGCGACCTGGCTCAGGTGGGCGAGCTGATCGCCGTTCTCATTACCTCACGCGTAATCGCGGTCCTTACGCGCGTGCTGCCATTGTTCAGGTGTCGAAACGAGCACTTGAAGGAGCCGAGATGACCGCCCTCACCATCACCGCCGACCGGACCAAGTTCCTGCGTCTCGCTCTTGTCGCGGACGCCGTCGTCACCGGCCTCAACGGGCTGGTGTACCTGACCCTGGCCGGCCCCGTGAGCGACCTGCTCGGGCCGGGTGCGGGGCTGTTGCGCGAGATCGGGGTCTTCCTGCTCGTGTACGGCGCCGCCGTCGGCCTGGTGGCCGCGCGTCCCGCGATCAGCCAGAACGCCGTCAGGGCCGTCATCGCGTTGAACATCGTCTGGACCCTGGGCAGCGTGGCGGCCGTCGTGACCGGCGCCGTCGGGTTCAGCACGCTGGGGGCCGCCTGGGCCATCGCGCAGGCCCTCGCCGTGGGGCTGTTCGCCGAGCTGCAGATCACCGGGTTGCGCAAAGCCCGTCGCTGAAGCCTGTTCGAAGGCATCGCCGCCGCGCCTTGGGTGCGGCACGCGGCCGGGCCGCGCTCGCCGGAATGCGGGGACGGCTACTGATCCCGCTGTCGTTCCATGCCACATGGTCGGGTCGATCGTTTGCGATATGGAGATCGGTCCCGAAGTGGTGTCTCAGGAGCGAGGCCCGCTGGCTGGGATTTATTTCGGGCGCGATTCCGCCGTGCGATCAATAAGGTGTCTCCCATGCGAGGCCGCGGCGGGAGAAATCGACAGACAGATGTTGTGAGGCTGCGCCGTCACGCGGACTTGGCTCCGCCATCCGGGGGCGCGGAGATGGTGAGTACGGCGGCAGGCCCCAAGGGAGAACTCGTCGTTGTGTGGGCCTCGCAGGAGAATTCCGATGCGCTCACCGCACAGACTGTCGCCCTCGATGGGGCATCTCGTACGGCTGCGCCCGCCGCATTACAGGTCGCCACGTACCGCCCCCATCTGACGAGGGCGGTTTCCATCGCCCGGCACTCACAGGCGCACAACCACGTCCAGCCGCTGCCGGACGGGGCCGTGCTCTTGGTGGGGGCGCGGTGCCGTTGGCGGGACGGAGCGGCCGAGTCCAACGCCGCCGTCTACGATGCCGATGGAAAGCTCCTGCGAAAGGGCGTACTGGGAGACGGAATCGCGGACGTGCAGACGACGCTTTCCGGCGACATATGGGTGAGCTATTACGACGAAGGCGTGTTCGGCAGCTTGGGGTGGGGAGAGAAAGGCAGTCCTGCCCCCATCGGATCCTCTGGGCTGATCCGCTTCGGGGCTGACCTGGCTCCCGCGTGGCGATATCCGTACGACGGTGAGTTCGGCGCGATCTCCGACTGCTACGCGCTGAACGTGTCGGGAAATGAAGCGTGGGCCTACTACTACACCGACTTTCCGCTTGTGCGGGTTCGAGCCGGCGCGGTTGCCGGCTGGTCCACACAGGTGAGGGGCGCCCATGCGCTCGTTGTCGCCGGCGACCGGGTGGCGCTTGTCGGCGGATATGCGGAACATCGGCACCGGGTGGTCACCGGGAGCATCAAGGGAGAAGGCTTGTCGGTGGATCGTCCCACCCGGCTGGTGATGCCCGACGGACGGCCGGTTCCCAGGATGGCGGCCGTGCTGGGGCGAGGCAGCGAGCTGCACGTCGTCGTGGGCACTACTTGGCTGAAGGCGGGGTTCGAGGACCTGGCGTCAGCCTGAGTGATCGAACGGCACAACGGCGGCGGCGACGGCGGGGACGGCTGGTCGCAGCGCCCTGCGATCCACTCGTTCGCTGGATTGAGCCGACCGAGGTCCTGACGCTGTTCGTACGTGATGGTGCCGCAGTCGGCCGCCGCGGGGGCGCGCCCTTCAGGGCGTGACGGTGGTGAAGAGAGCAGAACCGGCCCGGCGTCATGTGCTGTTTCCGGCAGGAGCGTCCTTGATCACCTGGACGCGGACCCGCGACGACGCCTCGTCCGGCGCGAGCGCGAGCGGGTCGGCCTCGCCGCGCAGAATGTGTCAGCGTTCCGTGGCGAGTTCGAGCCGGGCTGCGTGCAGCCCGCCCGAGACCCTGCCGACAACAAAGGCGCAATCGCCGACCGGAATGTCCGGCGGGCCAGGTGTTGCGGCGTTCCTACTCTTGCGGCGTTCCTACTCTTGCGGCGTTCCTACTCTTGCGGCGTTCCTACTCTTGCGGCGTTCCTGCTGCTGCGGCGACGTACGCCTCGATGCCGTCGAGGATTCTGGCGAGGCCGAATTCGAAGCCGTCGAGCGGAGGTTCGTCGGCGAGGAACATCGGGTCCTGGATCGCGTCCGCGACGGCGTTCAGATTGCGGGAGCGGAGCTGGCCGTCGAGGAACACGCGGACCGCGCGTACCGCCCGCTGCTGGTCGGGGTTCGCGCGGCGCAACGCGGCCGGTGTCGGAGTGTTGCGGCGCAGGTTGGCGCCGTACCGGGCGTGGCTGTCGAGGAGGTACGCGCAGTTCAGCATCAGCTGCGCCTCCATGCCGGTCGATCCGAGCGCGGTGATCAGGGCGTCCAGCCAGGCCGCGTTGTGCGGGGTCAGGGAGACGGTGGTCGGCACGTCCAGCAGCCACGGACGGGAGAGGAAACGCTCGAACAGCCGGCGTGACCACAGCGCGGCCGCCTCTCGCCAGTCTCCGTCGGGCAACTCGGGCGGGTCGCCCCAGGCGCGATCGGCCAGGAGCACGATGAGCTCTTCCTTGGAGCTGACGTAGCGATACAGCGCGTTGGCGGTCACGCCGATCCGGGCGGCCACCTTGGGCAGGGAGGCGGCGGCGATGCCCTCCTCGTCGGCCAGTTCGGTCGCGACCGCGATGATCTTCTCGACGCTGTGCGCCGGCTTGGGGCCGCGCCGCCCGCCTGTGTCGACGACGCCCCAGGCCGCGGCCAAGCCAGGCGGCAGCGCATCGAGGTCTGCGTCGTCGGCGGGCCCGGGATCCGGCACGGGCTCGCGGTCTCGCGTGAGGTCGCGTCCGGAGCTCTTGCGTGGGGTCATGGCCGGCATCCTCTCGAAGATCTGAAGGAAATAGTAGACGGCTTACACAGTTGTTGCTACTGTGCATGCCATGAACACTTCATTACTTACACAGATTCAGCTCCCGCCCACGGCTCGCCGCTGGATCGGCGTGGCCGCGATCCTCGGCGCCGTCTTCGCGATGGCCGAGCTCCCCCTCTACTTCGTCGTGCCCGCGTGTGACCCTCCGGCCTGCGGTGTCGAGACCGGCGCCCTCATGCCGGACTGGCTGATCCTCACCCGTACGCTCTTCAACTTCTGCGCGCTGACGCTGTTCCTGGTGTTCATGAGCGGCGTCCGGTCCCTCATCACGCGGGCCGACGCCCGCTACGAATGGTTCGGGGCGGTCGCCGGCACCGCCGGCGTGGCGTGGACGATCATCGACATGGTCGCCAAGGGGATCGAGGGCAGCAGCGCCATCAAGGCCGTCGAGGAGATCGACCCGACCCGCACCGTGCCCACCTACCTGCTCTACGGCTCGATGAGCCACCTGATGCTGGTCGTCTTCGGTGTCGCCTTCGGGTACGCGGTGCTGCGCACCGGCGCCCTTTCCCGGTGGGTCGGCTGGTCGTCGTTCGGCATCGCCGCACTGCACCTGGCCGGGGTGCCGTCGATGTTCTTCGGCTTCAACTCGTCGGAGTTCTACGCCTCGAACGGCTGGGGCGCGGTCGCGATGTTCAACGGCATCGCCGCCATCTGGGTGGCGGCCGTCGGCGTCGCGGCGCTGAGGAAGAGGGTCGTCCCGGCGCCGCGGTTCGCCTGACGGCGGCGACGCACAGGCACGTACGCGTGGCGAGTTCGGCGGGCCGGATCCCGCTCAAGCAGGCCGGATCCCGCTGAAGCGAATCAGATCCCGCTCAAGCAGGTCGAATTCCGCTCAAGCAAGCTGAAGCAGGTTGGATTCCGCTCAAGCAAGCTGAAGCGGGTCGGAATCCGTTGAACTCCCACGCGCCGAACTCCCCCGAGTAGCGATGGAACCGAAAGCCCGGTGCGGGTGAGTCTGTGGTGAAGGGTGCGAACGCGCCCTGTGGAAGGACTTCCCCCCATGAGAGGACTCACCCCGGTGGCGGCCATCACGGACGCCTCCCTCATCGAGGAGTCGCTGGCCGACCCCGATCGGTTCGCGGGCCTCTTCGACAGGTACGCGGATGAGATCCACCGATATGCCACCAGACGCCTCGGCCAGGAGAACTCCGCCGCGGCCGACGACGTGACGGCCGAGACGTTCCTCGCGGCGTTCCGAAAACGGTCCCGCTACGACCTGTCCAGACCGGACGCCGCCCCCTGGCTGTACGGCATCGCCGCCAACCTGATCGCCAAACACCGCCGTACCGAGGTGCGCAGGCTGCGGGCCCTGGCCAGAATGCCGGGTCACGACGACAACCCCTTCGAGCAGCGCAGCATCGACCGGATCGACGCCCAGCGGCTCGGTCCCCGCCTGGCCGACGCGCTGGCCAGGCTCTCTTCGGCGGAACGCGAGCTGCTCTTCCTGGTCACCTGGGCCGAACTGTCCTACGAGCAGGCGGCTCAGGCGTTCGACATCCCGGTGGGCACCGTCCGTTCCCGTCTGTCCCGGATCCGGGCCAAGATTCGCAACGTCCTGGAGGACCCCCGATGAACGAGTTCGACCTGATCAACGAGGTCCGGCCGGAAGTGGCGCCCTACGACCCCGGCACCAAGGCCATGGCCAGGGATCGGCTGCTCAGAGCGGGACGGTCCCGGTGGGCTTGGCGCAGGCCGTACGCCTTCGCCCTCGCCGGAGGGCTGGCGGTGGCCGTCGGCGTGGTCGCGGTGCAGGTCCCGTCCCCCTCGAACCCGCCTCACGAGATGAAGCTGCTGTCGGCCGCCGAAGTGCTCAACCGCGCGGCGAAGGCCGCGGTCGACGAGATCGAACCACGCGACGACCAGTACATCGTGGTGAAGACCCTGCAGACGATGGACTACTCCCTGATGCCCTACGAGAAGTCCAAGGAGCACTACTACCGGCGCTACAAGAACACCATCTGGCTGCGAGCGGGCGAGCGGCGGCCAGGGCAGTACGCCGACGGCGTGCGCAAGCAGACACCCATCGAGCCCTTGGCCTATGCCGGCGAACCGATCCCGAAGTCCGCCTACAAGGACATGGGAACCAAGATCCAGCCCATCGTCTACTGCAAGGACTTCAAGAGCGACTACCCGACGATCAAGAACCTGCCGACCGACCCGGCCGGCATGCGCACCCACCTCGACGCCATGTGGAAGCCCAAGGCGGAGAAGCTGACGCCGTTCCTCGCCTTCCTCGCCGCACGTGAGCTGCTGTGGCAGACGTACCTGCCGGCCGCGCAGCGCAGCGCGTTGTACCAGGCCCTGAGCACGTTCCCCGGCATCACCATCGACGAGGAGGTGCAGGACGCGGCGGGCCGCGAGGGCGTCGGCGTGGGCTTCACGAGCCCGGACGGGCTGCGCTGGGAGCTGATCTTCGACAGGGACACCTACGCGCTGCTCGGCGACCGTCAGGTGGTGGTCGACGCCAAGGCGGCCAAGGTGGCCAAGCCGCCGGCCGGCACCCTGGTGGCCGCCACGGCGCAACTCGACATCTCGGTGGCCGACTCGGCGCCCGACGTCGAGATCGAGGAGAAGTTCAAGAGCGGGCAGTGGTGCACCGGCAGCTAGTCCCGACGAGGGCAGCGGGGGGGTGTGGTTTCCCGCACCCCCGAACGGCCACCTGCCTCATGGTGGCCCCCCCTTGATCGTTCCTAGTCTCTGACGCATGACGGAATGGCTGATCGACCTGATGGAGCTGCTGGGCGCGCCGGGAGCGGGGATCGCGATCGCGCTGGAGAACCTGTTCCCGCCCCTGCCCAGCGAGGTGATCCTGCCGCTGGCCGGCTTCACCGCCTCCCAGGGGGCGATGAACCTTGCCGCCGTGCTGCTGTGGACCACGGCCGGCTCGGTGATCGGGGCGCTGGCGCTGTACTGGGTGGGCGCGGTGCTCGGCCGCGAGCGCACGCTGGCCCTGGCCGCCCGGCTCCCGCTGCTGAAGGTCTCCGACATCGCGCGGACCGAGGCGTGGTTCCACAAGCACGGGCGCAAGACGGTGTTCTTCGGGCGGATGATCCCGATCTTCCGCAGCCTGATCTCCGTTCCCGCCGGGGTGGAACGCATGCCGCTGGGCGTCTTCACGCTCCTGACCACGGCCGGGAGCCTGCTCTGGAACACCGTGTTCGTGCTGGCCGGCTGGGCGCTCGGCGAGAACTGGTCGCTGGTGGAGTCCTATGTCGGCATGGGCACCAACGCGGTCATCGCCGTGGTGCTGCTGGCCGTGCTGGTCTTCGTGGGCGTCCGGCTGGGCGAGCGGCGCAAGGGACGGCATGCGGCACAGGCCGGATGACGGCGCGGGCCGGTCGTCACGGAGGCGACGCGCGACGGACGGCTCGGGCGTCCTGCCCGGTCAACGCGGCGAGGGCGTCGAGGAGGGTGGAGGCGGCCGGAGGGCCGGACCAGCGGGCGGCGACGTGCCCGTCGGGACGGACGAGCAGCGCTCCCTGCCCGGTGATCCCGCAGAACGCCGCATGTTCCACGGGCAGGGACTCGACGCGCACCGGCCATGGCGTCGTCGGCCCGGCCCAGGCGACGGGGTCCGGGGTGAGCACGGTGAACCATTCGCCGAACGTGTCCAGGGTCGAGCGGTCGCGGGTGAGCCAGAGGTGCGGCATCCGGCGACCTGGTTCCGCGCTGGGCGCGTAGTCCGCGCCCGGCGGCTCCGGCTCGGGCCCCTCGCCCGCGAGGACGGCGCCGGAGCGGTACGTGCCGCCCAGCACCAGGCCGAGCTGCGCGAAGTACCGCTCCGACCAGGGCAGCTCGACGTGGTCCGGCGCTGCCCGGCCGGGCCGGAGCTGGGCGCGGCGCCGGTTCTGCACGTCGAGCATGAGCTCGGTGTTGGCCACCGCCTGGCGCAGTGTCCGGCAGGCGACCGGCCGCCGCTCCTCCTCGTACGTCTCCAGCAGGCCGGGAGCGGCCCACCCGCGCAGGACGCCCGCCAGTTTCCAGCACAGGTTGTGCACGTCGGCGATGCCGGTGTTCATGCCCAGCCCGCCGACGATGGGCATCGCGTGCGCGGCGTCCCCGGCCAGCAGGATCCGGCCGTGGCGGAAACGCTCGGCGACGAACGCGTCGGTCTCCCAGTGCTGGATCCGTACGACGTCGGCCGGCACGCCGCCGAGGGCGCGCGCGAGGAGGGCGGGCCAGTCGGCGCGCGGGCCGTCGTCCGGGGTGGGGACGAACCAGGCCCAGCCTCCTTCCGGATACAGCGGCGCGAACAGGCCGTGCGCGGTGAAGTAGACCCCGGCGGGCCGGTCGGCGCACCAGCGGCGCAGGTCGGCGTCGAACACGACGGTGGTGAAGCCCCCCATGCTCCCGGGGCCGGTGACGCCGATGCCCAGCAAGCGCCGGACGGTGGAGTTCGCGCCGTCGGCGGCGAGGACGTGACGGACGCGGAGCCGGGTGCGCTCGCCGCGCCGGGGTCCGCCGAGCAGGACGGCCACGACGCCGTCCGCCTCCTCGGCAAGCTCCGCGAGCTCGACGCCGAAGCAGGCCGGCGACTCCGCCCCGGCGAGCAGGACGGGTTCCAGGCGGTCCTGCGAGGTGACCACGCCGGTCACGGGGCTCTCGGGCACCGGCGCGTCGATGCCGGTCATCGCCGCCGTGGCGAAGTCGCGGCCGCACAGCGTGTCGCGGAAGCGGATGCGGCCGTACTCGGGGGCGAACGCGTGGGCGGTGATCCCGGCGGCGAGCCCGAGCCCGCGGTAGATCTCCATCGACCGCACGTTGACCAGCCGGGCCCGCGGGAAGTGCGACGGCTCGCGGTGCCGTTCGACCAGCAGGGTTCGCACGCCCCAGCGGTCCAGCAGCGCCCGTGCGGTGAGCCCGACCGGCCCGCCGCCGACGATCAGCACCTCCACCTCGCCGTCCGCCCTGGGGACGCTCCGCAGCCGATCCACGCCTCATCGTAAGCAGGGCTTGCCCGGCCGAGTCGTCGCGGCGGGGCGGGCGCGGGAGGCGGCGCGGGCCGGTGAATCGTCCGTAAGCTGAGGATGTGTCTCCCGCACTGGTCCTCCTCGACGGCGTCCGCTGGCACGGCGCGCGCGTCGTGGGCGACCGCGCGCACACCCTGCTGGCCGTGCTCGCCCTGCACGGGCGCGCGGGCGTCGGCGACGAGCGGCTGATCGAGGAGCTGTGGCCCGACGGCGCGCCGGCCAACCCGACCAAGGCGCTGCAGGTGGTCGTCTCCCGGACCAGGGCCGCGACCGGCCCCGACGTCGTCGTGCGCGTTGAGCGCGGTTACCGGCTCGGGCTGTCCGCTGGCCAGGTCGACGTCCTGCTGCTGGGGACGCTGGTGGAGCAGGCGCGGGCCGCGCTGGGCCAGGACGACGCGGCGCTCGCGCGCCGCCGTGCCGAGGAGGCCCTGGACCTGGTCGCGGCCGGCGGCCCCGACGGCGCCACGGGCGCGCTGGCCGACCTGCGCGCCGTCGCGGCGCGGCAGGCGGCCGAGGCCCGGCGGGTGGCGGCGATCGCGGCCGCCCGCGGCGGCGCGCACGGGGCCGCGCTGCCGCTGCTGGAGGAGGCCGCGGCCGACCGGCCGCAGGACGAGGAGCTGCTGGCCTGCCTGCTGCGCAGCGAGGCCGCCGTCCGCGGCGCCGCCGCCGCGCTGGAGCGCTACGAACGCCACCGCTCGGGCCTGATCGCCCGGCTCGGCACCGAACCCGGCCCCGAGCTGGCCCGCGTGTACGCCGAACTCCTCGCCGCGGACCGGCCGGTGCGCGTCGGCCTCCAGTTCGACGGCTCCTCGCTGCTCGGCCGCGAGGACGACATCCGCGCCGTCCACGCCCTGTTGCAGACCAACCGGGTGGTCTCCGTCGTCGGCCCCGGCGGCCTGGGCAAGACGCGGCTGGCCCATGTGGCGGGCCGGAACGCCGCGCAGCCCGTCGTGCACTTCATCGAGCTGGTCGGCGTCTCCTCGCCGGAGGGCGTGGTGGGCGAGGTGGGGTCGGCGCTCGGGGTCCGCGACTCGGTCAGCGGGCGCCGGATCCTGACCGCCGGGCAGCGCGCCGACGTGCGCGCCCGCATCGCCCAGCATCTCGACCAGGCTCCGGCGCTGCTCGTCCTGGACAACTGCGAGCACGTGATCGAGGCCGTCGCCGACCTGGTGGCGTTCCTGACCGTGACGACCCGCGACCTGCGGGTGCTGACCACCTCGCGCGCCCCGCTGTCGATCCCGGCCGAACGCGTCTACCTGCTCGGCGAGCTGCTCGCCGAGGACGCGGCGGAACTGTTCCGGCAGCGCGCCACGGCCGCCCGCCCCGGGGTGCGGATCGGCGAGGACGCGGTCGCCGAGGTCGTCGCCCGCCTCGACGGGCTGCCGCTCGCGATCGAGCTGGCCGCGGCCAAGGTACGGGTGATGTCGGTCGAGGAGATCGCGCGGCGGCTGGCGGACCGGTTCGCCCTGCTGCGCGGCGGCAACCGGACGGCCCCCGACCGCCACCAGACGCTGCTCGCGGTGATCGACTGGTCGTGGAACCTGCTGGACGAGCCCGAACGGCGGGCCTGGCGCTGGTTGTCGCTGTTCGGCGACGGGTTCACGCTGACCGCCGCCGAGCACGTACTCGGCCCGGACGCCCTGGCCGTCGTGGACGCGCTCACCGAGCAGTCCATCCTCGGCGTCCGCGAGACGGCGTACGGCCTGCGCTACCGGATGCTGGAGACCGTCAGGGAGTTCGGGCGGCTGCGGCTGAAGGAGGCCGGCGAGGAGGCGGCGGCACGCGCGGCGCAGCGGAAGTGGGCCACGGCGTACGCCCTCGCACACGCCTACACGCTGTTCGGCCCGGGGCAGTACGAGTCGGTCGACGCGCTGCGCGCGGAGGAGGGCAACCTCGCCGACCTGCTCCGGCAGGCACTCGGCGAGCCTGACCCGGCCGCGACGGTCCAGTTGCTGGCCGGTGTGGGCTCGCTGTGGTCGATCCGCGGCGACCACACCCGGATCTTCGTCCACCGGGAGGCGATCGGCCAGGCGCTCAAGGGCTGGACGCCGCCACCGCCGCTCGTCGAGGTGACCAGGGCCGCCCTGCTGATCACGCTGATGAACACCATCGCCGTGACCGACCGCGCCCACGATCCCCTGCGCCTGCTCCTTGAGGAGCTGCCGGGAACCGGCGAGACCGATCCCCGCCTGGGGGCCATGACCACGGTGGCGCTCGCATGGGACCGGGACGACGCCCACCGCAAGCTTCTGGAGCTGCGCCGCAGCCCCGACCGCGACGTGGCGCTGGCCGCGGCGCAGGCGAGCATCCACGTCCTGGAGAACGTCGGGGAGGTGCACCAGGCGATCGGGGCCGCCGAGCAGGCCCTGTCGCTGCTCCGCGACAGTGAGGGCCCGTGGATCGGCGCGGTCGCGCACGCCGTGCTGGCCCAGCTGTACATGCAGCTCGGCGACCGCGGGCGGGCGGTCGGTCACGCGCGGACCGCGCTGCCGGTGCTGCGCCGGCTCGGCGCCGTCGACGACGAGGCCCAGCTCCGCTCGGTCCTGCTGATCTCGGCGCTGGCCGACGGCGATCTCGACGCCGCCGAGGCCGAACTGGCCGGCATCAACGGGATCAGCGAGGGCGACACCGTGCTCGGCGGCGCGGCGATCGACTCGCTCTGCGCGGCCGAGATCGCCCTCGCCCGCGGGGAGACGTCCGCGGCGCTGGTGCACTACCGCAGGGCGGTCGAGCGGGCGCGCGACCTGCGTCCGCCGGGGGTGCCGTACGAGGGGGCCACGTCCTGGTCGGTCGTCGCGGAGTCGATCGCGCTGACGGCGTACGCCCACCACGCCGGGCCGCGGGAGGTCCGGTACGGCGCGGAGCTGTTCGCCGCCGCGCGGGGCTACGACCTGCTGATCGTGACGAACCCGGTCCTCGACTTCCCGGTGTGCGGCTCGATGTTGTTCGCGCTCGGGACGTGGGGGCTGCTGCGGCAGGCCGTGGCGGCGCGCGACGCGATCAGGCTGCTGGTGCTGGCCGAACGGTTCTCGTACAACAGCACGATGCCGAGCATGCACTTCGCGCTGATCGAGCCGCACGCGGAACGGGCCGCGCCGGGCACGCTCGCGGCCGTCCGGGCCGAGTACGGCCACCGGCGCGGCCCTGACCTGCTCGACGAGGCCCGGCGGCACGTCGATCAGGTCTTCGGCCATGACCGGCGGCGCTCACATGTGCCGCTTGTAGCTGCGCACCGACAGGGGCGCGAAGATCGCCATGACGACCGCGCACGCCAGCAGGGTCCAGGCCACCTCGCCGCTGACGAGGGCGTTGTTGGCGAGGTCCCGGGTGGCCGTGACCAGGTGTGAGACCGGATTGACCCGGACGAACGCGGCCAGCCACCCCGGCAGGGTCTCCACGGGGACGAACGCGTTGGACAGGAACGTCAGCGGGAACAGGATCATCATCGAGATGCCCTGCACGGCCTGGGCGCTGCGGGCGATCGTGCCGACCCAGGTGAAGATCCACGCCAGCGACCAGCCCGTGAAGATCGCCAGCAGGATCGCGGCCAGCACGCCGCCCACCCCGCCGCCCGGCCGGTAGCCCATCAGCACGCCCATGCCGAAGGTCAGCGTGGCCGCGATCGTGTAACGCAGCAGGTCGGCCACCATCGGGCCGGCGAGCGGCGCGATCCGGGCGATCGGCAACGACTTGAACCGGTCGAAGACGCCCTTCTCCATGTCCTCGCGCAGTTGCGTGCCCGTCGCCATGCACGTCGTCAGCACGGTCTGGGCGAGGATGCCGGGGATCATCAGCGGGAGGTAGTTCTGCACGTCGCCGGCGATGGCGCCGCCGAAGATGTAGGCGAACATCGCGGTGAACAGCAGAGGTTGCAGCGCCACGTCGAAGAACTGCTCCGGGTTGCGGCGCATCTTCTTCAGCGCCCGCCAGGCCATCGACAGGGTCTGGCTGACGGTCTCCGCCAGGGTCACGCGCCGCCGCGCGGCCTCCACGCGGTCGGCGGCCCTTACCGTCTCGCGGGTGGGGGCGATCATGGTGCTCATCGGTTCTCCTCCGTGCCGGTCGCGGCGTCGTCGTCCGTCCCGTGGCCGGTCAGGACGAGGAACACCTCGTCCAGGCTGGGCTTGGCCACGCTCACCGACGAGATCGACACCCCGGCGGTGCGCAGGGCGATCAGCACCTCGGCGGCCAGGTCGGCCTGGTCGAGCGCGACGTTGAGGCGGCCCTGCTCCGGGCTGAGCACCGGGTCGGAGCCGAGCACGCGCCGCACGACCTCCACGGCGGCGGGCACCTCGTCCGGCTCGGCGAGCAGCAACTGCAGGGTCGAGTTGCCGACCGCGCTCTTCAGCTGGTCGGGCGTGCCCTCGGCGACCTTGCGGCCGTGGTCGATGACGGCGATGCGGTCGGCGAGCTGGTCGGCCTCGTCCAGGTACTGGGTGGTCAGCAGCACGGTGCAGCCGTCGGAGACCAGGTCGCGGATGGCGTCCCACATCTGGCCGCGGGTGCGGGGGTCGAGGCCGGTGGTGGGCTCGTCCAGGAAGATCAGCGGCGGTCTGGTGATCAGGCTGACCGCCAGGTCCAGGCGCCTGCGCATGCCGCCGGAGAACTGCGAGATCGGCTTGTCGGCCGCGTCCTCCAGGCCGAACTGGCCCAGCAGCTCGGTGGCGATGCGCCGGGCGCGCGGCTTGGCGATGCCCTGGAGGCGGCTGAACAGCCAGAGGTTCTCGCGGGCGGTCAGGTTCTCGTCGACCGAGGCGTACTGGCCCGTGACGCCGACGAGCTGGCGGATCACGTGCGGGTTGGCGGCCACGTCCACCCCGAAGATCTCGGCGCGGCCGGCGTCGATCTTCAGGAGGGTGGCCAGCATGCGGAGGGTGGTGGTCTTGCCCGCGCCGTTGGGGCCGAGGACGCCGAAGATCTCGCCGGTGCGTACGTCCAGGTCGATCCCGTCCACGGCCCGGTGTGCGCCGAACGTCTTCACCAGCCCTTCGGCGTGTACGGCCGCCTCGGTGGCCGCTCTGGGGGGCGGGCCGACCCCGGTGTGCCCGAGTTCTGTGATGCTCATGGCTCCAGTGTCGGGGACGCCGGTTTCATGGCGCCCTCGACAAGGTTTCACCGGTTGCCGAGGAGAATGTACGGATGCGTGAATCGCCGTGGATGATCCTCATCGGTCCCGCCGCGGCGGGCAAGAGCACCCTGGGCGAGGGCATGGCCGCGGCGACGGGCCGGCGCTTCGTCGACATCGACGCGATCGGCGCCGACTACTACGCCGAGGCAGGCTGGGACATGGACCGGCTGCGCTCCCGGATCCGGGCCGTCGGCCGGGTCGCGGCCGAACGGGAGTGGGAGCCGGCCCGCGCCCATGCCGTGGAACGCGCGGTGGCCGACCACCCGGACGCGATCGTCGCCCTCGGGGCCGGCCACAGCCACTACACGCGGCCGGAGCTGTTCCGGCGCGTCCGGGCCGCCCTCGCCGCCGTCGAGCACGTGGTGCTGGTGCTGCCCTGTCCGGACGAGGAACGATCCGTCCAGGTCCTGCGGCGGCGCAGCCTGGCCACGAAGCAGACCGACTGGATCAGCGCCGACGGCCACGACTTCCTCGCGGAGTGGGTGCGCGACCCGGGCAACCGCACCCTGGCCACGACCGTCCTGCACACCGACGCGGACACCCCCGACCAGACCCTCGCCCGCCTCCTGACCGCGTGCGGGACCGGCTAGCGCTCGGACCCGACGGCGGTCAGGCGCCCAGGACGGCCTTTCTCTCCTGGCGGATGACGGCCTGGATGTCGAGGTCGTAGTTGCACAGGATGACCCCGACCCAGTCGCTGTCGAGGTAGATCGACCAGTTCGTGTTGCCGCCCGCGATGCCACCCCCGTGGCTGACGTGCCGCTGGTCGCCCGTGATCCCGGCGACCGGCCCGTACGCCTGGAACGCCTCCGCCGCGGGCGCGGGGCCGGGGCCGGCGAGGGGCGGGCCGGAGACCTTGGGGCGCGGGCGGCGTTGGTGCCCGGCCCGCCGTTCAGCACGGCCCCCGCCTCCAGGTGGCGGACGCCGTCCACCCGCGAGCCGTCCGACTGGTAGATGTACGGATGGGCGATGCGTGCGTCGTTGAGCCAGCCCGTCCGGGTGTAGTAGGCGGAGCGGGTCATCCCCGCGGGGACGAAGATGTTGCGGCGGACGTACTCGTGGAAGGGCAGCCCGGAGAGCGTGGCGACGAGCTCGCCGAGGATCTCGTAGCCGGAGCTGCTGTAGGTCTTGTCGGTGCCGGGGGTGTAGACGGGCTTGAGCAGGTGGGTCCGCGTCCTGACGAACCGGGTCTGCTCCTCGACGCTGTGGGTGACCAGCTTGACGTCGTCCGGGTCCTGGACGGTGAAGTCCGGCAGCCCGGAGCTGTGGGTGAGCAGTTGGTGCACGGTGACGTGCCTGGCGACCTCGTCGGGGAAGCCGTCCAGGTACGTGCCCAGCTTCTCGTAGAACCTGAGCCTGCCCTGCTGGGCGAGCTGCACGACCGCCAGCCCGGTGAACGGCTTGGACGCCGAGGCCAGGCAGTACACGGTGTCGGTCCGATTGCGGATCGACCGTTCCTTGTCCGCCATCCCGTACGAACGGGCCAGCACCGGACGCCCGCGACGGGCCAGCAGCGCCGTCCCGGAGAACTTGTCCTGCTCGGCCAGCGAACGGAGGTGACGGTCATAGGCGGCCACCCCGCCCTCGGCAGGCGTCAGCCCGCCACCGGCCGCCAGGGGCACCGCCCCGAGCAGGCCCAACGTCGTCCGCCGCGACGGCCTCGCGGATCCGGCTCCACTCATGCGCACCTCTTCTCGGACAGGTCCAGGAAAGGCATGCAACCGGTCACGGCGTTTCCCCGGTGTTTCCCGTACGGCCGCCACGCCGGGCGGACCAGCACGGTAATCTCATCGGACGATAACTAAATGCATTAATCTGACGACTGTGAGTAATGGACACGTTGTCGGTACGCCGCCGCTTCGCCGTACCCTCACCCGCGTCCTCCGCCGCGTCGGGAGGCGGGGCGCCTCCTTGACGTTCGTGGGCCTGCTGAGCCTGGCCATCGCGGCCTCGCTGGCGTTCGTGCCGGGCAACCAGCGCGGCACTCCCGGCTACGCGTCGCTGGCCGTCGTCGCGCCGTTGCCCGCCTGGGCGGCGGTCTGGTGCGCGCTCGGCATGCTCTGCCTGGCGCAGGCGTTCATGCGGTCCGACCGGGTGGCCTTCGCCGCCGCGACCGCGCTGCTCCTCACGTACGGGCTGATCTATCTGATCTCGACCTTCACCGGCGACAACCCGCGCGGCTGGGTCGGCGGGGCGGTCTGGCTGGCCTTCGGCGGCTGGATCGCGCTGATCGCCACCTGGCCCGAGGCGGTCGTGCTGGGCCGCCTGCCGGGCGGCCGCGCGGCGTCCTCGACGGCCGTCATCGTGGCCGACGCCTCGGGCACGATCCAGTCGTGGAACCCGCAGGCCGAGGCCCTGTTCGGCTGGGACACCGACGAGGCGGTCGGCAGGTCGCTGACGATCCTGATGCCGCCGCGCTTCCGCGACCCGCACACCGACGGGCTCGCCCGGGTGCTCTCCGACGGCCACTCCGACCTGGCCGGCCGGATCATCCCGCTGGTCGGCCTCCACCGCGACGGCAGCGAGTTCCCGATCGCGCTGACGGTCAACGCCTGGCACAGCGACGACGGCGTCACCTACACAGGGGTGATCCGTCCATTGGGGGGCCGCCATGTCCGCTCTGAGTGACATCCTGGTCCAGCTCGGCGTCGGCATCGTGCCGCTCGGCGTGGCCTACCTCGCCTTCCGCTCGGCGACGGACGCCAGCAAGAAGTCCCAGCAGAGCGCGTTGCTCCAGGTCGAGCACCAGGCCGAGGTCGAACGCTCAAAGGTCGACGCCGAGGCCTTCATCCGCGCCAAGACGATCTACGAGGACGCCCTGGCGCAGATGGAGAAGCAGATGACCCGGATGCAGGGCCAGGCCAGCCAGCTCGGCGCGGAGCTGGTCAACGAGCAGAGCAGCTCGGTGGCGATGCGCGACCAGATCCGCCGGTTGCAGGCCCAGATCCGGGCCCTGGAACGCACGGTTCTCGCGTTGCGCTCCCAGCTCGTGGACGCGGGGTTGTCGCCGGCGCCGCCGTCCGACCTGACCGGGCCGCATCTGCTGCGACCGCAGCACTCGGCCGACTAGGAGGCGGCGCGGGCCAGGCCGTGGGCGGCGGCCAGCAGCTCGACGGAGCGCAGCCACGCCTTCCTGTCGGGCGCCGAGGAGACGACGATCAGCTCGTCGGCCTGCGCGTGCGCGGCGAAGCGGGTGAGATAGTCCTCGACCTCGGCGGGCGTGCCGACGGCCGAGTACTGCATCATCCGCAGGATCTGCTGCCCGCCCGGCGATTCGAGCACCATGTCGGCCTCCTCCGGCGTGAACGTGCGCCCGCGCCCGAGGAACCGGCTCACCCGGTACCGCTTGGCCGTCAGCAGCTGCTCCTGCGCCTCCTCGCGGGTGTCGGCGGCGATCACGTTCACCCCGGCGATCACGTACGGCTCGGCGAGCTGCTCGGACGGCTTGAACTCGCGCCGGTAGAGCGCCACGGCCTCCTCCAGCGCGTCGGGCGCGAAGTGCGAGGCGAACGCGTACGGCAGCCCGAGCGCGGCGGCGAGCTGGGCGCCGAACAACGACGAGCCGAGGATGTACAGCGGCACGTTCGTGCCCTTGCCGGGCGTGGCGTCCACACCGGGGATGCGTGACTCGCCGGTCAGGAATCCCTGCAGTTCGAGGACGTCCTGGGGGAAGGTGTCGGCGGCGCCGGGGGTGCGCCTCAGGGCGCGCATGGTGGGCTGGTCGCTGCCGGGGGCGCGGCCGAGGCCGAGGTCGATGCGTCCGGGGTGGAGGGTCTCCAGGGTGCCGAACTGCTCGGCGATGGTCAGCGGGGAGTGGTTGGGCAGCATGATGCCGCCCGCTCCGAGGCGGATCGTCCTGGTGTGAGCGGCTACGTGGGCGATGAGCACGCTGGTGGCCGAGGAGGCGATGCTCGGCATGTTGTGGTGCTCGGCGTACCAGATGCGGTGGTATCCCAGTTCTTCGGCCCGCTGGGCCAGACCCACGCTCGCGGCCAGACTCTCGCTCGCCGTCTCTCCGTCGCCGATGTGCGCCAGATCAAGGATGGAGAGTGGAACAGTCATGGGGAACGAGCCCTTTCGCCTGGACGGTGGCCATCGGGCAGTGCAACCGTAATGGCTCTCCGCTTATTTCCCGGGCTTCTTCCCGGGCTTGTTCCCCGGGCGCCCCCGCGCGGGGGCGCCCGGGAGGCGTCAGGACGCGGTGCAGGTGAGGGCGGGCGGGGTGCTGGTCGCGGCGTCGCCGTTGGCGAGGAAGCCGAACGTGGTCGTCGCGCCGCCGGCCAGGGCGCCGTTCCAGCTCAGGTTCGTCACGGTGGCGTTGCCGGACAGGGTGCCGTTCCAGAGCTGGCTGATCGTCTGGCCGCCGGGGAACGTCCACTGGACCTTCCAGCCGGCGGTCGGCGCCGAGCCGGTGTTCTTCACGGTGACCTCGCCCTGGAAGCCGCCCTGCCACTGGCTGGTCACCTTGTAGGCGGCCGAGCAGCCGGCCGGGCCGGTGGTGGGGGTGACGGTGGGCGTGACCGTCGGGGTCACCGTGGGGGTCACGGTCGGGCTCGCGGTGGGCGAGGGCGCGGCCATGGCCAGGTCGTACGCCCGCTGCGGCACGAACTGCCCGGCCCCCGCGATGCAGCCGTCGGCCTCGCCCGGCGGCTTGACCCACAGGTAGGCGTCGATCGCCGCGTCACCCGTGTTCGTGGTGCTCCAGATGCCCGTGGCCCGGCCGGCGGGGTCGCACCACTCGCTGCCCGCCGGGCCGTTGCCGTTGCGGCTGGTGTCGATGACCGCCTTCAGCCTGGACACGCCGGTCGCCGCGATGACGCTCTTGGCGTACGACACCAGTCCCGGCGTCGCGCGGTAGTTGGAGGTGTTGAGCGCGATGCCGTCGGCGCTGCCCCCGACGTCGGCGCCGTTGAGCCTGGACGCGGCCTCCGACGGCGACAGCCAGGCGTCGTGACCGATGTCGAAGTACACCTTGACCTGCGACGACGTCGCCTTGAACTTCTTGCCCGCGTACGCCATGGACGCCTTCACCTCGGCCTGCTGCGCGGCGTTCATGCAGTTCGTCATGATGGCCAGCGCGTCCGGTTCGAGGACGACGGTCGCCGCCCGCCCGCCCAGACCGGCCGCGATCTGGTCGATCCACGCCCGGTAGGACGCGTGGTCGGGCGCCCCGCCCGCGCTCGCGCCGCCGCAGTCGCGGTTGGGCATGTCGTACACGACGACGATCGGGATCTTGCCCGCCGCGGCGGCGGCCCCCACGTAGGAGTCCACCTGGCCGCGCACGGTCGCGGGGTTGTAGCTGGCGAACCACCGGCCCTGCGGCACGGCGGCGATCCGGTCCCTGATCACCGGCGTACGGCTGTCGCCCGGGTTGGCGGCGACCCATTTGGCGGCGTTCGTCTGGGGATCGACGTAGAAAGCGGAGTCGGCGGCCTGGGCGGTGGACGAGGCGAGGACGACCGCCCCCGCCGCGGCCACGGCGGTGGCGGCGACGAGCGCCGCGAGCACGGGCCTTCTGCGAGACATGAGGTTACTCCGTCCGTAGAGTGGGAGTGGGAGCGCTCCCACGGCTCTCTCCGGATCGTAGGGAGCCCGCCCGGCCGCAGAAAGACATCCGACCGCTGCCGACCGGCTTTCCCCAGGCCACGGCCGGTCAGGGCGATGAAAGTTTCACTCCGCCAGGCACGCCTCGAACACCGCGGTCAACCGGTCGACGTCGGCCGCCGTGGGCTGCTCCGGGCCCAGCCGGCGGCGCATCGCGCCGATGCCCAGGAAGACCGCCGTCGCCATCCTGGCCCGCGCCTGGACGTCGGGCCCGTCGAGCTGCGCGGCCAGCGGATCGAGGATGGACGTGCGCAGGCGCTCGCGCACGACGTCCTGGATCTCCGGATGGGCGGCCGAACGTTCGAGGGTGCGCAGCACCGGGCTCTCGGGGTCGTGGTGCATGCGCTCGGCGGCGTATTCGGCCAGGCGTCGCGGCAGGCTCCCGTGATCGCCGGCCAGCAGGGCGACGAACGTGGGCTCGCCTTCGAGCACCGCGCCGAAGAGCCCGGCCTTGGAGCCGAAATAGCGGCCGACCAGGGCGATGTTGGCCTCCGCGGCCGCGGCGATCATGCGGACGGTGACCTGCTCGTATCCGTGCTCGCCGAACAGCACGCGGGCCGCGTCAAGGATGCGCTGCCGGGTGGCCTCGCGTCCGCGGGGCCGGGCGTCCGTCGTCGGGGCGTCCATGTTCCGAACTCTACTCAGGAATAAAGTCACTTGCCGCGCGGCTAGTAAACATGCGTATACTCAATTTGGATAAGTGCGTACGAAGGGGATGTGGTGTCTTGGTAGCCCAGGCACAGGCCGCGCCCCCCGCCCGAAGGCAGTACACCCACCGCGAGATCCTCGAAGTCATGTCCGGGCTCATGCTCGCCATGCTGACGTCGATGATCTCCACTTCCGTGGTGGGCACCGCGTTGCCGACGATCGTGGGGGAACTCGGCGGTCAGGACCAGTACTCATGGGTGGCCAGCGCCACCATGCTGACGATGACGGTCTCGACGCCGTTGTGGGGCAAGCTGTCCGACCTGTTCGGACGGAAACTGCTCTTCCAGACCGCTCTCGGTCTGTTCGTGGCGGCTTCACTGGTGGCCGGTCTGTCGCAGAACATGGGACAGCTCATCGCGGCACGTGCCGTGCAGGGCCTGGGCGTGGGTGGTTTGTCGGCACTTGCGCAGGTGATCCTGGGAGACATCGTCTCGCCGCGCGAGCGCGGCCGGTACTCCGGTTACATGGGGGCCGTCTTCGGGATCTCCACCGTCGCTGGACCGCTGCTCGGCGGGTTCATCGTGGACACCGACTGGCTCGGCTGGCGCTGGTGCTTCTACGTCGTGGTGCCGTTCGCCATCGTCGCGTTCGCGGTGGTGCAGAAGGTGCTGCGGCTGCCCAAGGTCAAGCGGAACACCTCGATCGACATCTGGGGCGCGACCACCATCACGGCCAGCGCGGCCTCGCTGATGCTGCTGCTGACGCTGGGCGGCAACGAGTTCGAGTGGAACTCGTTCTGGACCTACTTCCTGGCCGCGTTCGCCCTGCTCATGCTGGCCCTGGCGGTGCTGGCCGAGCGTACGGCCCGCAACCCGATCCTGCCCCCGCGGCTGTTCAGGAACCGCACGTTCGTGCTCACCAGCGCGGCCTCGCTGTTCGTCGGCATGGCCATGTTCGGCGCGATGATCTACCTGCCCCAGTACCTGCAGATCGTCAAGGGCCTGAGCCCGACGAAGTCGGGTCTGATGACGCTGCCCATGGTGGTGGCGCTGTTCCTGGCGGGCGTGATCTCCGGCAAGATCGTCACGAACACCGGCAAGTGGAAGATCTTCCCGGTCGCCGGTCTGGTGATCGTGGCCGTCGGCCTGTTCCTGCTCTCCCGGCTGCACGTCGACTCCAGCGAATGGCTCATCGGCTTCGACGTGGGCGTCCTGGGCATCGGCCTCGGCCTGTCCATGCAGATGCTCATCCTGGCCGCCCAGAACGGCTCCGAGCTGCGTGACATGGCCTCGACCACGGCCGGCGTCTCGTTCTTCCGCTCGCTCGGCGGCGCGATGGGCGTCGCGGGCTTCGGCGCGATCCTGACCAACCGGCAGGCCAGCGAGTTCGCCGACCTGGTGGCCCAGGCCCGCCTCCACCTGCCCAGCACCGGGCAGAAGCTGGGCAGCCCCGCCGCCATCCAGCACCTGCCCGAGCCGATCAAGGGCATCATCCTGGAGTCCTTCACCCGGGCCCTGGAGACGGTGTTCATGGTCGGCGTGCCGATCGCCCTGCTCGGGTTCGTCGCGGCGCTGTTCCTGAAGGAGCTGCCACTGCGCGGCACCACGATGCCGGCCGGCCCCAAGCCCCTCGGCAAGGACGACCTCGTCCTGGCCGGGCTGCTCCTGGAGCTCATCGCCCAGCGCGTCGAGCGCTCGAACGGCCAGCCGTCCGCGCTGCTCTCCGCGGTCGCCAGGATGGCGCCGCCCGACGGCCGCCCCGAGCGCGAACGCGCCTGGGCAGTCGCACAGAACGTGCTCCGGCCCACCTCGCGCGCCCTCATCGCGCAGGCCACGCCGGCGCAGCAAGACCTCGTATCCGGAGGAGTCTCACAATGATTCGCAAGTTCGTGGGCGCCGTAGCGGCCGCCCTGGCGGTCATGGCCGGCCTGTGGCTGATGATCGCCCCCTTCGCCCTCGGCACGCAGCCCGAGAACGCCGACTGGACCGACCCCACCACGACCGAGTTCTTCTCGGGCCTGGGCGTGACCGTCTTCGGTCTCGTGGGCGTCATCGGCTTCGTCCTGGCCATCTACGAAGAGCTCGTGATCCGCGGGCTCGTGACCGTCAGGCAGCGCGTGCAGCCGGAGCCGGAGCCCGAGCCCGTGCCCGCCGCGCCGCAGGCGTCCTCGGCCGAGCTGGCGAGCCTGCTCGCCCCGCTCGTGGAGGCGCTGCGCGAGGACATGCACAACCCGAGCCGCGGCGGTGAGCACCGTCAGAACGGCAGGACCACCCTGGTGGGTCTGGAGGAGTCCCGATGAAGGCCAAGCTGGGCATTGCCGCCCTCGTCCTGCTGTTCCTGACCGGGCTGTGGCTGGTCGCCGCGCCGTTCGCGGTCGGCTACCAGCCCCGGGGCGCCGTGTACGCGGACGCGACCGTCAACGACCTGTGGGTCGGCGGCGGGCTCGCCGCGGTCTCGTTCGTCGCCCTGGTGATCTACGCCGCCGACTCACTGCGCGAGCTGGCCCGCCGCGGCAAGCACGCGGACGCCTGACGCGAGTTCTGCCGTGTTCGGCGGTAGCACAGACCCCGGCTGGGAGCCACTGGAAGGCCGGCTCCCGGCAGGGCAGTTCGAGATCGGCAAGGACGGCGCCGGGCTGCTGGTCGTCGGCTTCGACGGGTCGGACCCCAGCCGCAACGCGCTCGCGTACGCGGCCGGCCTGGCCCGGCGGGACGCCGCCGCGCTGCTCGTCGCCTTCGTGGAGCCGATCAACAGCGCCACGTTGTGGTTCTTCGCCGGCTCCCCGGTCATCCCGGACAGCGCGGCCGACCTCACCGACGACCTCCGGGACGAGCTGAAGGGCGCCGGCGTGCCCTGGCAGTTCGTCAGCGTCCGCGGGGACACCGCCCGCGAACTGGAGGCGCTCGCCGGCTCCTACCGGGCCGACGCCATCGTGGTCGGCAGGTCGCGTTCCTCCTGGCACGCCCTGGGCGGCTCGGTGGCCGTCGGCCTGGCGAAACGGGCTCGCCGTACCGTGCTGATAGTCCCCTGACCTGGCATGACGTCGCATATGGTGGCCAGATGAAACGTACCGCCGCCATCGCGTTCGTGGTGCTCACGTCCGTTTCGTGCGCAGGGCAGGAGCCCGTCGCCTCGTCCGGCGCCACGCCCACGCCCTCCGCGCCCGCGTCCGGGACGACGTCGCCCACGACCTCGCCCACCAGCGAGCCGAGCCCGACGGCTCCGCCGCCGTTCACCTCGAAGGTCACGAAGGTGTCGCGCGAGCGGCTGCCGTACTCGTGGCGGCCCGGGTGCCCGGTGTCCTACCAGGACCTGCGGCTGGTCACCATGTCGTTCTGGGGCTTCGACGACAAGCCGCACACCGGCGAGCTGGTCGTCCGCAAGACGGTCACCGACGACATCGAGACCGTCTTCCGCAAGCTGTACGACTGGCGCTGGCCCATCCGGCAGATGAAGCTCGTCGACGTCTACAAAGGCGACGACTTCGCCTCCATCGAGGCCGACAACACCTCGGCATTCAACTGCCGTCGCGCGACCGGCTCCAGCAATTGGTCGAACCACGCGTACGGCCAAGCGATTGACATCAATCCACGCGAGAACCCATATGTCACTGCAAGCGGTGGCACAGCGCACCAAAATGCCAAGAGGTACACCGAGCGCCCAATGAAGGGTAAAGGTGTGGTAAACCCTGGAGACAAGGTCGTAAGGGCCTTCGCCGACGTCGGATGGGAGTGGGGCGGCTACTGGACGGGCGCCAAGGACCTGCAGCATTTCAGTAAGGGCGGAGGCTGAGACAATCCCTCATGGCGGCTAAGGACGGCGACGGCTGGGCCGAATGCGGGCTCGGACACAGACATTGGGGCATCCACGGAGCGTCGGGCCTGCTGCTCGTCCACCATGACCCGCTCGGCGTGCCCCACGTGCTCATGCAGGAACGCTCCTTGTGGAGCCACCACGGCGGCACCTGGGGGCTGCTCGGCGGCGCCCGCGACAGCCACGAGGACGCCGTCACCAGCGCGCTGCGCGAGGCCCACGAGGAGGCCGCCCTCGGCGGCGACGGGTTCCGCGTCCAGGGCGTCTACCTCGACGACCACGGCGGCTGGAGCTTCGAGACGGTGATCGCCGAGTCCGCCGAGCTGGTGCCGGCCAAGCCCGCCAACAGCGAGAGCACCGACCTGCGATGGCTGCCGCTGCCCGAGGTGGCCGGCCGCAAGCTGCATCCCGGCTTCGCCGCGACCTGGGACCGCGTCCAGGCCGCCATCCGTCCCGAGACGATCGTGCTCGACGTCGCCAACATCATCGGCGCGCGGGCCGAGCACGGCTGGTGGAACGACCGGCTGGGCGCGGCCACCCGCCTGCTCACCGACGTGGCGGAGCTCAGGCTGTTCCACCCGGTGTTGTCGCAGTGGTTCCCGCGGGTGGTCGCGGTGGTGGAGGGCGCGGCCAGGAGCACCCCCGAGATCCCCGGGCTGCAGGTCGTCGCCGCGACGGGCAGCGGCGACGACGCGATCGTCGACGTCGTGGCCCGGGCCAAGCCGTGGGAGCGGGTGCTCGTCGTCACGGCCGACCGCGGGCTCCGGGAACGGGTCGCCGAACTGGGCGCCGAGACCGAGGGCCCCCGCTGGCTCCTGTCACAACTGGGCCGCTGAACGGGCGGCACTGCCAAACAGGAAGCACCTCACGGGCGGCACGTCTAAACAGGAAGCACCTCGTCGAAGGCGGCCGTCAGCCCGGTCACGTCGAGCACCCGCCGCAGCACGCCGTGCACGCCGAACAGGCGTAACGAGCCGCCGTGCCCGGCGACCGCGCGCTGGTGCTCCACCAGCGTCCACAGGCCGCTGGAGTCGCAGAAGTCGAGGTGGTGGGCGTCGATCGCGAGGTGCACGAGCCCCTCGGCGGTCAGCTCGGCCAGCCGCTGCCTCAGCAGGGGCGCCGTGACCTTGTCGAGGTCTCCGGCCAGGCGCACCGTCGTGTCGCCGGGACCACGCTCCACCTCGACGCCGAGATCCGCCACCTCCTGAACGTACACCCCTGCCACCACAGCCGCTATCGTGGTGTCCGCACAGGAGGGTTCGCATAGTGGACGAGTGCAGCCGCCTTGAAAGCGGCCAGGTCAGCGATGGCCTCGTGGGTTCGAATCCCACACCCTCCGCTCACTCGCGCACACCCGCGAACCCGTCGCCCACACTGGCGGCGAGCTGCAGGTAGGCCTCCCTGGTCGCCTCCTGGAGCCGGTCGAGGTCGATCTCCGCGCCCTCCTCCAGGTGCGGGTCGTACGGCACCCTGATCACCGCGCGGCACCTGGCCGCGAAATGGGCCTCCAGCTTTCTGATGTCCACCGCCGACTTCGACCGCGGCCGGACGCTGCACAGCACCACGGTCGCGTTCTTCACCAGGTCGGCGTAGTGGTGGGCCTCCAGCCAGTCGAGAGTGGCCGAGGCGGCCCTGGCGCCGTCCACGGAAGGGCTGCTGACCAGCACGATCTGGTCGGCGAGCCCGAGCACGCCGCCCATGGCGGAGTGGAGCAGGCCGGTGCCGCAGTCGGTGATGCAGATGGAGTAGAAGTTCTCCAGCACCTGGGAGACGGCCTGGTAGTCGGCGCCGCTGAACGCCTCCGACACCGACGGGTCGCGGTCGGAGGCCAGCACCTCCAGCCGCGACGGCGCCTGCGAGGTGAACGCCCTGATGTCGACGTACCGCTTGACCTGGTCACGCTCGTTGAGCAGGTCGCGCACGGTGGCGGAGGTCTCCAGCACCAGCTTGTCGGACAGCGTGCCCCGGTCGGGGTTGGCGTCCACGGCGATGACGCGGTCGCCGCGCATCTGCGCGAGCGTCGCGCCGAGCCCGACCGTGGTCGTGGTCTTGCCCACACCGCCCTTCAGGCTCAGCACGGCCACCCGGTGGTGGCCGGTGGTCACGGGGGTGCGCGCCCTGGTCACCAGCTCGCGGCGGCGGCGCACCTCCGGCGCCTCGCCCGGCTTGATCCAGCCGCCGGACGCCTTGTAGACCAGACGTCGCCAGCCCTTCGAGGGCGCGTTGCGCCTGCCGCGCAGCAACGACTCCGGGTCGAGGCTGTCGGCGGTCGGCCTGCCGGTGAGCGGCGGGCGCTGCGGCGCGGTGAACACGGGGATGGGCGCCGGACGCCGCCGGCGCTCGTGCGGCGGCGGGATCTCCCGCTCGGCCGGCCGCCACTCCTGGCGGTCGCTCCACTGCGGGCGCTCGTCCCGCGCGGCGTCCTGGGGGGCGGGCGCCTCGGCGTGCGCGAGGTCGGGCCGCTGCGGGCGGCCCTCGCGGAAGGAGGTGTCGGACCACTGCGGCCGCTCGTCCCAGCGGGGCCGCTCCTCGGCCGGCGCGTCCTCAACCGCCTCCCTGCGTACGGGCTCCTCCGCGCGGACCGGCTCCTCTCCGCGGACGGGCTCCTCGAACCCCCGCGGCGGCTCGACGGGGGCGGACTCGGCGGCTTCGATCCGGGCGGGCTCGTCGAACACCCTGGCCGCGTCGGTACGGGCGGGCTCGTCGAACGCCCCGGGCGACTCGGTGCGCGACGGCACATCGAACGTCCTGGATGACTCGGTGCGGGACGGCAGGTCGAACGCCTCGGGCAGCTCGGTGATCATCGGCTGCGTCTCGTTCGACTGTTCGGCGGGCCGCGACCAGTCGCCGAGCGACGGCCAGCCCGGCTCCTCGCTCTCGCGCGCCTGCTCCTCGCCCTGCTGCCGGCCCTGCTCCCGGACCGGCTCCTCGCCCTGCTCCTGGCTCGGCCTCTCGCCCTGCTCCCGGCCCTGCTCGGTGTCCTTCTCCCCGCTCCCCGCCCGCTCGGGCGGCGTGAACGTCAAGGAGTAGCTGTCGGTGTCGTCAGGACGCGGCAGCGGCTTGAGCGGCGCCAGGAAAGGGTCCTCCGACCGGCCGAGGCTCACCGGCGGCACGGCCGGCTCATCCGCCGCGCTCTCCTGCCCCCTGCCGCCTTCCCGGCCCCTGCCGCTCTCCTGCGTGGCGGCCCTGTCCAGCCACTCCCCGGCCTCGCTCTCGGCCTCGGGCAGATCCTCGGCCGCCGCGTGGCCGTAAACGGAGTCGACGGCGGCGCGGAACAGCGGCGGCGTCGGCGTGTCGTGCGGCGTGGGCACGAGCAGCCACGGGTCCTTGGGGTACGGCGAAGCGACCGGCTCGTCCGCCGACGCGGACGAGGCTCCGACGGAGACGGGCGTCTCCTCCGTCTCCTTGATCGCGTCCAGCCAGGCCAGCTGTTCCTCGAGAGATTCTTCTCGATCGTGTCTTGCCACCGTGTTCCCCCTCGGGTGGGTCTAAAGGGGCAGCAAATACTTTGCAGGTTAACGCCACGCGTTCCCGCGCAGCCCGGCAACCCACAACTTCTTTGCCCGGCTACCGTGGATCGCATGCGAGCCATTGAGATCACCGAGCCGGGCGGACCAGAGGTCCTGGAATGGCGTGAGGTGCCCGATCCGGCCGTCGGACGCGGCGACGTGCTCATCGACGTGGTGGCCTCGGCGGTGAACCGCGCCGACGTCCACCAGCGGATGGGCTTCTACGACCCGCCGCCCGGCGCGCCCCTGTACCCGGGGCTGGAGGTGTCGGGCGTGGTGGCCGCGGTGGGGGCGGACGTCGAGCAGTTCAAGGCCGGCGACGAGGTGTGCGCGCTGCTGGCCGGCGGCGGTTACGCCGAGCGCGTGGCGGTGCCCTGGCAGCAGGTCATGCCGGCGCCGCGGGGCGTGCCGCTGGCGGAGGCGGCGGGGCTGCCCGAGGTGGCGTGCACGGTGTGGTCGAACGTGTTCATGGTCGGCCGGCTGCGGCGCGGCGAGACCCTGCTGGTGCACGGCGGGGCCAGCGGCATCGGCACGTTCGCGGTGCAGCTCGCCAAGGCGCTCGGCTCGCGGGTGGCGGCCACGGTCGGGTCCGAGGCAAAGGCCGAGCAGGTCAGGAAGCTGGGCGCGGACGAGGTCGTCAACTACCGCGAGGAGGACTTCGCCGATCGGGTGGAGGCCGACGTCATCCTCGACATCATGGGCGCCAAGTACCTGGCGGCCAACGTACGTGCGCTGCGCACCGGCGGCCGGCTGGTGATCATCGGCCTCCAGGGCGGCGGAAGGGCCGAGCTCGATCTCGGCGCGCTGCTGACCAAGCGGGCCTCCGTCCACGGCACCACGTTGCGCGCCCGTCCGGTCGACGAGAAGGGCGTCATCGTCCGGAGCGTCGTGGACAACGTCTGGCCGCTGGTCGAGGCGGGTGCCGTACGTCCCGTGGTCTACGCGAGCGTGCCCATGGCAGAGGCAGCCGATGCACACCGAATGTTGGATTCGGGAGAGCACGTCGGCAAGATCCTGCTAGTACGGTGAGTGTTATGAATGCTGAGGACAACAACACCCCTCACATCGTGGTGGTGGGCCCCGACTTCCAAGGTCAGGGCGATAGCGGTGATGAAGAGCGCTCGGTCACCAACCTGGTCGAGCAGCCCGCCAAGGTGATGCGCATCGGCAGCATGATCAGGCAGCTCCTGGAGGAGGTGCGCGCCGCCCCCCTCGACGAGGCCAGCCGCAAGCGGTTGAAGGAGATCCACGAGTCCTCCATCAAGGAGCTTGAGGACGGTTTGGCGCCGGAGCTGGTCGACGAGCTGGAACGGCTGTCGCTCCCGTTCACCGACGACAACGGCACGCCCCCCAGCGAGGCCGAGCTGCGCATCGCGCACGCCCAGCTCGTGGGCTGGTTGGAGGGTTTGTTCCACGGTATCCAGACCACCCTGTTCGCCCAGCAGATGGCGGCCAGGGCTCAGTTGGAGCAGATGCGCAGGGCGCTGCCCGGCGTGCCGGGTGACGAGGGCCACCGGCCGCCGAGCGGGTCGGGCCCCTACCTGTAGAGCCGTTCCAGCACCTGAGCGACGCCGTCCTCGTCGTTGGACGCGGTCACGTGATCGACCGCCGCCAGCACGTCGGGGTGGGCGTTCGCGACGGCGTACGACGTACCTGCCCAGCTCAGCATGGGCAGGTCGTTCGGCATGTCGCCGAAGGCGACCACGTGGGCAGGCTTGATCTCGTGCCGCCCGGCGAGCGTGGCCAGCGCCGTGGCCTTCGTCACGCCCTGGGCGCTCATCTCGACCAGGCCGCCGTGGCTGGAGTGGGTCGCGGTCACCAGGTGGCCCACCAGGTCGTGCACGGTCGCGTGCAGCTCGTCGGCGCCCATCTCGGGATGGAGGGCGAGCAACTTGGCGCAGGGCCGGGCGGTCAACGCGTCACGGTCAATCCGGACAACTCCGACACCCTTGCGATCCAGGCCACCGAGCCGGAAATCGGACTCATGCGCAAAACCACCTTCATACTCGACCGAAAATGCGAGACCGGACACGTTCGCTCGTAGCTGAGCGACGACTTCCCCGAGTACGTGTGCGTCGATGAGGTGAGATTCCACTATCCGTTCGGTATGGAGGTCGTAGATCAGTGCGCCGTTGGCGCATACGGCCAGGCCACGGTGCCGTACGGCGCCCGCGACCTCCCTCATCCACCTGGGCGGCCGTCCGGTCACGAAGACGAGCGCGGCCCCGGATTCCTCGACTTTCGCGAAGGCCGCAGCCGTCCGGGGAGACACGGTTCCGTCGGCGCGCAGGGCGGTGCCGTCGAGGTCGGTGGCCACTAGGCGCGGCGGTGCAAGGCTCTGCATAACAGGTTCCAGTTTGCCCGGTGATGCCGCCTGACAGAAATCTTCGTAGGGACGGGAACACCAACGCGCCAGAATGGTGTTAGATGTGATGGCGTTGTATTAGCTGATCCCGTAGTGAAAACCAGCATGACTTTGTCTGAGCCACCCCGGGTGCCTGCTGTACGACACACCGGGATCCACGAGGTGTGGGTCCCATAGATTCACATCCTGAGGGAGAGCTTTTATGGCTCAGGGAACCGTCAAGTGGTTCAACGCTGAGAAGGGCTTCGGCTTCATCGCCCCGGACGGCGGTGCGCCGGACGTGTTCGTGCACTTCTCCGAGATCGTCGGCAACGGCTACCGCAGCCTTGAAGACGGCCAGCGGGTCGAGTTCGAGATCACGCAGGGACAGAAGGGGCCGCAGGCCTCCCAGGTCCGTGCTATCTGACCTGTAGTTCGTAGTTCGCAAGTAAGGCCGGGGTCCGCATTCCAGCGGACTCCGGTCTTTTTGCTTCTCGCCCCGTAGACCGCCATCGCCTCTCGCCAAAGCCTGAGGACGCCGTGGCGGCCCCGAGAGGCGTCGGGCGACCCCTCCCCGCGTCCGGACATGTACTCGCGCCTCAGCGGCCGTCTGAAGCGCCTGCCGAACTTCTGTCCACAGGCGCATGTCGCCCTGTGGACAAAGGGGAGCTTCACAAATCAATCACGGCCTCGGGCACGGCCCAACTTCCCTCCGTCTCCGGCCATCCACCCGTATATGAGGTACGCGTGGTTATGTCACCCCGTGACCATCACCGGGGTCATCCTGCTCCTGCTCAACGACCACCTCTTCAAGCCGCTCTGGCCAGGCCTCCTCACCGGCAAGCTCAGTGACCTGGCCGGACTCGTGGTCGCCCCCGCCGTGCTGGCACTGCTCCTCGGACGCCGCGCCGACCTGGCGGCCACCGTCCTGACCGGCCTGCTGTTCACGTTGATGAAGACCACGGAGACGGGCGCCGATCTCGCCTCCCATGCCTGGAGCCTCGTGGCCGGGCCCTCGCGCGTCCTGGCCGACCCCACGGACCTGATCGCCCTGCCCGCCCTCGCCCTGGCCTGGTGGGTACGGCAGCGCAGCGCCGGCACCGACTCCCCACGCCGGCGAATCATGGTCACCGTGCCGCTGGCCGTCCTGGCCGTGACCGCCACGGCCGGGCCCGTCCCGGCATCGGCGGCCCTGTCCGTCGACGTGACCGAGTCGGGCAAGATCGTCGTTGGGACGACCGGCACGGAACACAGCTCCCGCCTCTCCGACGACGGCGGCACGACCTGGACCGACGGAACCGCCCCCGCCGCGACCCGGACGTCGATCAGCGCCCAGTGCGTGCCCGGCCGGGCGACCCGCTGCTACCGCGTCCGCCAGAACCACCTCGGCGTGGACCAGTCGGACGACGGCGGCCGGACCTGGCGGCCCTCCTGGGAACCGTCCCCCGACGCCCGCCTCCGCCTGACCAGGAAGTACGGCGCGGACGAGAGCATGCTCATGTCCTACGACCTGGCGGTCCAGGCCAGGCCCGGAGGGCACGTCGTGGTCGTCGCCAACGGCGTGGACGGCATCCTGGTCAGGGACGTCTCAGGCGCCTGGCGTCGTCTCGGCTGGTCCTACGCGCTCGACGACGTGCGGGCCGACGAGGTGGACCTCAGCCCCGAGCGGAACGTCGCGCTCTTCCTGGCGGTGTGCATGCTGCTGGGCGGCGTCGGCGCCAGGATGCGCAGGTATCAGGGCGCGTTCGCGACATCAGGGGCGATCGGGGCGCTGGCCATGTACGTCGCGCTGGACAGCGGGATCGGCGAGACGGTGTTCGTCAACCTCACCGCCGTGTTCAGCTGGGCGGTCGCGCTGGCGACCGGGCTGGCGTGCCTCGTGCTGGCCTGGGACGGCAAGCCGCAGCCGGTGAGCGCGCTGACCGGCGTGGTGGCCGCGCCGCTGGTCTACGCGGCCGTCTACCTGCCCTTCCACGGCTGGGCACGCGGCACGCCCGAGACCCACGGGACCGCCGTCACGCTCGCGGCCCTGCTGACCGGCCTGATCGTGGTCGCGGGCGTCGCCGTCATCGCGATCGACGCCCGCCGCCACTCCTACTTGGACGGCTCCAGCACGTCGAGCCCCACGTAGGGACGCAGCGCCTTGGGAACCACCACCGAGCCGTCGGCCTGCTGGTGGTTCTCCAGGATCGCCACGATCCACCGGGTGGTGGCCAGCGTGCCGTTGAGCGTGGCCAGATGCTGTGGCTTGCCGTCTTTGTCCCGATAGCGGACGGCGAGCCTGCGCGACTGGAACTCGGTGCAGTTGGAGGTCGAGGTCAGCTCGCGGTAACGGCCCTGGGTCGGGATCCACGCCTCGCAGTCGAACTTGCGCGCCGCCGACATGCCGAGATCGCCCGCCGCCGTGTCGATGATCCGGTAGGGGACCTCGATCTTGGCCAGCATGTCCTTCTCCCAGGCCAGCAGCCGCTGGTGCTCCTCGTGCGCCTCCTCGGGACGGACGTAGGAGAACATCTCTACCTTGTCGAACTGGTGGACCCTGATGATGCCCCGGGTGTCCTTGC